>JBKJNS010000148.1:0-5557 GCA_046593455.1 Chitinophagales bacterium
GGTGGCTGAAAAAGGGAAACCCGTAATTGCTGCAAAGCATGATGCTGCTAATCCTGAAAATACAATTGGTGAATCATCGAACCTGAGTGAGACAATTGTTATTTTGAATGATCATCTCAAACAAATGCGAGATCCGTTTCCTTATTATGCGCATGAAGGTTTTCCTCAAAATATTTTTAGTACCGATTGGAAATTAAAAGTGAAAAACCTCAACTACAAGTTAAATTCATTTTACAAAAGATCGTACTAGAAAATATTAATCTGTTTTCCCCTTCACAAACTTCTTTACAATCACGGGATGATTGTTTGAAATAATTCTGATGAAATAAATTCCTTCGGTCAGTGTTGAAGTATTTAACTGAATTAATTTACTATTTGCATAGGTTACAGCTTGTATCAATCTTCCTTCGGCAGTAATTATTTGTAAAGTAGTTATAGCATTTTCATTTGATAGAATAATATTTAAAACCTCACCGGCAGGGTTTGGAAATAGTTGCGCACTCAAATTAATTTCTGCTGCTCCAGGCGAAAGCGTAAGAATATTAATATTGTAATCCTCCACTTCACCGTAATCAAAATTTTCGCAACTGCCGGGCTTTTCATCTCTTTTCATTGCCAATCTCAACCTTGTTGTTCCGGTTAATGCAGTCAATGGAATGGTAATTTTTCTGGTGAGCATTCCTTTCTTCGAAGATTTTCTTCCAAACAACATTTCCCCGTCATCATCAAAATCATCATCCTGATTAAAATCAATCCACATCTTCCAATGCTCTTCTTGTTTAGGGCCGCTCATTCCTGCGCTGTAAGCAAAACTAACTTCTTCTCCCAGCGCAACATTAGAAGAGAGTGCAGTAAAATCATGATAACCTCCATCGGATGCAGATACATTTTCCATGGTGTTATAGCCAAAAAAATCAATCCATTCATTGGTGGCATCAATTCCTTTGCTTTCGCAGTAAGATGATTTAGTGAAGTCAACTGAATAATCTTCAACTTCTCCGTACTTAAAAACTTCGCATGAACCAGCAAGTGTATCAAACATCATTGATATACGGATGCGACTTATACCCTCGAGATTATCAGGCACTGTAAAACTTCCCGTGATGGTTTCATTTGTACCAGTTGACGAAAACACATTTTCTCCTTTATCAAAAAAATCTTTGTCACCATTGTAATCTATCCAGATGTTAAAATATTCGCTCCACTTTGTTCCCGAATATCCAGGTGTTAATTGAAAGGAAACAATTCCGGAGGAAGGCATAGAAATGTTGAGATTGGTGAAATCAGAATATCCGCTACCGGCACCTGAATAATTATAAAATGAATTAAAACCAACCGATTGAATCCATTCGCTGGCAGTGTTGCCTTCCGATGAACAATATGAGGGAACAATGGGAGCACAATCTTGCGAAAGGCAAAAAGAATTATCAATTGCACCTCTGATTGCACTGGCAGGAAGTTCTCCAAAGCCCTTGCTAAAATTTATTCCAAAATCCGTAAGATGGCAATAGCTCATTACAGTTCCACCATCAACAGGATCGGGGCCCAATCCACAATCACCTTCATTGGGGTAGCCTGCCAATGGTCCGCAATCATCAATAGGCCCGCCAGGCCATGTACAATTATGGGTATGAAAGGAGCCAAGCAGGTGACCGAATTCATGCGTAATTACACCTACAGTCCATGAATAAGCAGGCACATCCTCATAGTCAAAATCAACATCGCTGTAAGCATAGTTTTCTGCGTCATTACACAATCCATTAATGTCACTTGCCACACCGCCTAAATTTCCAGGCTCAATACTTATTAGTTGACCAATATCACCATTTAGCTGCGGTCTGATTTCCTTAAATGAAAACAATTCTTCACTTGCAGTGGTACTTTTATAGGGATCATCAACATCCCAGACATAAACCTCAGACAGTGCAGTATTTATTTCATCATTGCTATATATTGTTGCTACGTTATTGTGAACTGCTGTAATCCAATTTGCAGTTGAGGCAACATCGCTTCCACAAAGTTTATAAATATCAAAATCAACTTCATAATAAACTCTTACACAATTTACTGTTCTCAATGATGCGCCACTATTTATATTTTTAATTAGCTCCACTGCGTAAGCAGGATTGTCAACAGTTGCACATGCTACTGAATGAGTTGATATAAAATCTCTGTCGGCAAATACAATGTAATCCGTTGTTTTTTCTTCCGCAGATTTAAAAGGTGCAATGGTAATATTGCCGAGTGTCTCAGATGAGATTATTCCAATCATTTCATTATCAAAAAAAGAAAATGAAGCGATAGAATTTTCATCACCATTAATTATTCCTCGATAATAAATTCCCGGTTTGTAACCTAAAGCTGTTTCATTTGAACTCTTGCTCACCAGTTTAAAATCATTTGAAAACAAATTCACTTTTACAAGTTCAAGAGTCAAAAGCTCGTTGTTAAAAGGAATACTAAAAGAAATTAATGATGATTTGCCTGTTGCTATTTCCTTAAGTGTGGTCTTATTAATTTGAATTCGATCATGCTTTTTTAAAACTGCAGAAACAAATTTGAATTTGCTTTCGGAAATGGTGAAAAGGTTTTTTTGTTGAAAGGAATGGTTCTGAAAATGATTTTGGCTAACAAGTAAATAAGGTTTTATTTCATCTTGCTGTGCATAAAGGATTTCTCCGTGGAAGGAAAAAATAAAAGCTAAAAAAACAGGGAGGAATTTTTTCAAAGTTTCTAATGCTTTTGTAAAGCTAAATTAAATTGGCGATTATTAGTTTTCTCTATCAAATAGCTTCATTGCAAGTACAAATCTGTTGGCTAACAGCATTTGGTATAGCCTTACGATTATATTTGAGTAATTGTTTCTCACCCCTTTAATTTATTTTATTGTTTCTGTAACTTTCGGGGTTATCATACGCTTTTACTGTTCTAACAAATAATTTAAAATGAAAAAGATTCTTCAACTCACCTTATTTCTTGCAATCAGTAATTTGGCGATTGCTCAAACTTCAGGCAAAACCACTCAAACACGTGACTTAAATGCTTTTACTTCTATTGAGTTACAGATGGCTGCTACAGTTTACATTACTCAGGGAAATAACTTTAATGTTCAGGTTTCATCAAGAGAAGATGTACTTGACAAAATAATAACCAGTGTAGATGAAAACAGCCTTAAAATTTATACTAATCAGAAGGACTGGTGGAAAATGAAAGCAGATGTAATTGTATATATCACCATGCCTAAACCCAATCAACTTCACGTTTATGGTTCAGGAACAATCAACGTTCAAAACAATCTTACTACAGATTATTTGAGTCTCGAAGTTCACGGCTCAGGAATGATAAAAACACTTGATTATAAAGCTTCAAAAGCCGAGGCGAATGTTTATGGAAGTGGTTTTATCAATCAACAAAACATTTTTGCCGATGGGTTAGTAGAAAATGTAGAAGGATCAGGGATGATAGAATCTCTTTCAATTTCTACAAGGTCAACTTCAATTAACATCGAAGGTTCCGGAATCATTAAATCAAATAGTATTACCAGCGAAAATCTTGAAACTGCCGGTGCAGGTTCAGGTTATATTGAAATTAAAAAAGGAATGGCACAAAATATTATAATGGAAACTGCTGGGAGCGGAAATATTGCTGCATCGGATTTAGCAGGCCAAATTGTGTCGGCAAAAGTTACCGGTTCAGGTAATATTTCAATCACGGTAGTTGATGGTTTAGATGCAGAAGTTGCCGGAAGCGGAAGTGTTAAATATAAAGGCAGCCCGGCCAAAATCTCCAAATCTGTTAATGGATCAGGTACAGTATCTCAAATGAAACCTTAGTTATTCCTTCCCTCAAAAAAAACTGACATCTCAAAAAGGGATGTCATTTTTTTTGCATTCTTCTATTCATTCAAAAACCTATTCGTCATTGCTGAGGTTCTTTCAATCATAATTGATTAGTACTTTTAACAATTAATTCAATACCACAAAAAAAATCACATGAAAAAATTTCTCCTCCTGCTTGTCTTAGTCACAATTTCTCTAACAACGTTATCACAAAATAATCCGCAGCAAAATTTTTCAATACGGAAAAATTTTCATGAAACTCGTGACAAGTTTTTAAATACCGTGGATCAAACTCAATCAACTTCAAATGATGAAGAAGCAAGTGATGATATACTTCAGAAATTCCGCCGCTGGCAATTTCTATTGGAGCAAAGAACATTTCCAAGCGGCAAGGTTCCTGATCCAACAATCCTCTGGACAGAATGGAGCAAATACAAAACAGAACATCCTGAAACGGCAACACTTCGTACTGCAACCTGGTCGCCGGTGGGAACTGCAGTTGTTCCCTCCAATGGTGGTGGTGCCGGAAGGATTAACGTAATGCGTTTCGACCCTACCAATTCAAATATTATTTTTATTGGTTCAGCAGGTGGCGGTGTTTGGAAAACAATTGATGCAGGAACTACATGGTCAGCATTAAGCGATGGCATTCCTGTTCTTAGCATTGCTGATATCGCAATTGATGCAACCAATCACAATAACATTTGGATTGCTACAGGTGATGGGTATGGTTATGAATTTGGAAGTGATAATGATTTTTGGGGCGGTCTGTATTCCGCAGGAATTCTGAAGTCAACAGATGGAGGAGCAACCTGGTCAACAACCGGTTTGAGTTTTACTCAGGATGCAGGAAATATTATACAACGGTTGGTAATTCATCCAACCAATTCTAACATTCTTTTAGCGGCAACAAGATCAGGAATTTACAGAACCGCTGATGCCGGCTTTACCTGGTCAATAGTCAACAGCAATCATTGTTACGATATAGAATTTAAAACTACCGATGCAAATACTATTTATGCAGGTGGCAATAACACACTTTACAAATCAACCGATGCAGGTGTTACATGGACTACCATGAAAAGCAGCGCCGGTACCGGAAGAATCTCCATTGAAGTTTCGGCAGCAAGTTCACTCACTATTTATTCAATTAGTGAGAGCGGTAGTTTTTATAAATCAACAGATGGAGGAACAACCTGGAGCACAAAAACTTTTCCGTCGGGTGCAGGATTCTACGGGTATTATGATATTGCATTTGCCTGCAGCCAAACCAATGCAGATTACCTTTTAGCCGGAGGATTGAATATAGTAAAATCATCCAACGGTGGAACAAGCTGGACTACAGCAAACAGCACAAACTCTTCTTCTTCAAATTATTCTCACGCCGATAATCACGATCTCGATTTTCTTCCCGGAAGCACCTCAACATTTTATGCAGCAAGTGATGGTGGGATTTTTACAACATCAAATAGCGGAACAAGTTGGACTGATAAAAGTAATGGCCTTGCTATTTCACAGATCTACAGATTTTCATCCGGGGCAACTGATCCTAATATTATTTATTCGGGATGGCAAGATAATGGGAGTAACCGATGGAACGGAAACGACAATACATGGAAACAAGTTTATGGCGCCGATGGAATGGACTGCATGGTTGATTATACTACCACACAAACTGTTTACACGAGTTAACAGTACGGTTCTTTGCAACGATCAAC
>JBKJNS010000180.1:0-2685 GCA_046593455.1 Chitinophagales bacterium
TACCCGCATAAGCAACACCGCTTGCAGCAGGTGAAGTACCAACAAAGTTTTTTGGAACATCAACTAAGTTACAATCTGTTCCGCTTGTTACACAGGCATTAAAATAATCGGGTGTAGTTCCCGAACCCGGAGGCAACACCCATGGAGTTGCAAGAGTAATAAGACTATTTCCTGTTGGGCATGAAGTTTTTGTTTCGAAACTTGGATTGGGAACCAGATTTTGCGCACCTAAAAAAGAAGTAATGAATAGTAGCAGTAATGAAATTGCCGGAAGAGAAAACGATTTTCTCAAATTTCTTTTTCGGCCAATCAAAACTAAAAGTGCCATCAATTTAATTTTACCTGTCGATGAGTAATTTTTGTGTGTTTCGAAAATCGCTTGAAGAGATAGAAATAAAATAAACTCCTGCTGCAAGATTGCTCAATTGAATTTCTTTTTTGTTAGCGGAAGAAATATTTCCTTTCCACAAATAAATCTTTTGCCCCAATGCATTCATCACTTCAATTGCAACATCATCCGAAATATTTTCATCACTAAATTCAATTGTAAAATTTCCATTTGAAGGATTGGGTGAAATTGAAATTTCATTTCCATTAAAAATATTTTCAATTCCAGTAATTAAAACATAAACTGTGTTGTAACTGAAACAGCCGGGTGCATCTGTGATTACCACAGTATAATATCCCGATTCCAAAATTGTATAAGATTGATTGGTAGCACCGGGAATGTCAATAGAATTTAATTGCCATTGGTATGTTGATGAAGCACTGCTGGTGAGTGTGTATCCAACTTGTGTTATTGTAGGTGCCGCCGGTGTAGCGCTTACGGTCATAAAATTATCTAACTCCAATGTATCGCTGCCCGATGCGTTTGTACTTATTAGCGTTACATCATAAACGCCGGGTATGTTATAACATATTTGTGAAGGGTTTTGCTCAGTTGACGTTGATGGATTTCCGCCTTCAAATGTCCAGAGCCACGATGTAGGATCATTGATTGATGCATCGGTATAACTAAGACAAAATTTTTGACACACTACAGAGTCGGATGCAAGAAACCCTGATTGAGGTTTTGGGGCTCCATTAAATATTGTTGTCTTGTAACCGGGCAGTCCCAGATAACATTGTCTGCCATTTAAACTTGGGCCGTTATCTACGTAACCGCAAGCTACGCCGGCAAGGTTTGGATAATTAATAACTCCTAAATGAGTGGCGGTATAAAGGGAGCAGTAAATTTTTCCATCGGGGCCCAATTGCAATGCTTCAAATTCAATAGAAGCAGTTTCAAAAATAAGTACTGCAGTATTCCAAATATTGTTACCAGCGCTTACATCAAATTGATAAAGATCATTTGAGTTTTCGGCGCCGCCATAAAGTTTTGTTCCATCGGGTGAAAATTCAATTCCATAAGGGTAAACATAGATGGGTGCAGATGAAGATCCGTTGGAAACAATTCCTGTTGCATTGTCAAAATCATAAATAGAATAATAGCCGTTGTAAAAATCAGCTGATGCAAGTTTATCTCCTTGAGGGGAAAATTTTAAATAACCAATACCGCTTGGATTTGATGGTCCCGAGCTACTCAGCACCGGCACCGCTGCTAACCCACTTGCCGATAAAAGAAAACACACCCACTTATCATTATTCAAATCTTTAAAAACTACCCATGAATCAATACCATTTGCTGCGGCAACGGCGGTGCCTTTTTCTGTTACATTCGTTCTAACTGAAATATTTTTTTGAAGCACCGCTCCTAATCCTCCGTTTGCATCAATATCGATGATGCTGCAGAAAACATTATAGAGATCGTTGTGAAAAATATAGTAGATGGAATCATTTCCCGGTTGTTTTACACTAAGCCCTGTTTGAGTTGAAGAACTATTGCTGTTTAATCCGCTTCCGTTAGCCATTATCAGGTGATTTTTATTAAACACGGTAAACCCATCAGTATAGAATAACAGAAGTCCATTATCATCACACACCGTTCCCACACCTTCAAAAGCAGCAAACGAGGGAGAACAGTTAGTGAGTGCAACAGGTGAACCGCTGGTGAAATCCACACCCGCCTGACCACCGAAGTACCAAATGTTTGCCTGCCCTTGAGAGTAAGCAACATTTGAAGAAAGAACTATTGCACAAATATTTACGATGAATGTTTTGAATAAAATGTTTTTCATAAGCGATTTTATTGTTGAGTATTTAGTTAATGATTAAGATTTTTTGTTGAAAAATTTGAAATGAATAATTGAGTGAATTTGATTTTATCTTTAAGAAATAAATGCCATTAGTAAAATTTTGTAATTGAATTTCTTTTTTACCTGAAGAAAAAATTTGAGTTGCCCTATAAATTCTTTGCCCTAATGCATTTTCTATTTCAATTAAAACTTCGCCCGTAATATTTTCATCGGCAAAGGCAATCGTCAAATTTCCATTTGAAGGATTTGGGTAAACTGAGATTTCATTTCTACCAATTATATTTTCAATTCCTGTAATTAAAACGTAAAGCGTTGAAGAACTAACACAACCATTTTCATCAGAAATAAGCACAGTATAAAATCCGGTTTGTAAAACATCGTAGGATTGATTGGTTGCACCCGGAATATCAATTGAATTTTGCTGCCACTGGTAAGTTGATGCAACACTTGATGTTAGCGTGTAACCAATTTGAGAAATAGTTGGGAAGGG
>JBKJNS010000252.1:0-2880 GCA_046593455.1 Chitinophagales bacterium
CTAACTGGTATTCTTTTACGATGCAAACCGGAGGTTATGTTGAACTTACAATTGACCCTACAACTAACAGTGATGATTATGATTTTGTAATCTATGGACCAAATCCAACCTGCGGCAATCTGGGCAACCCAATCAGATGCAGTTACGCAGCAAATACCGGTAATACAGGAATGGGAAGCGGAGCATTAGATACTTCTGAAACAGTTACCGGTAATGCATGGTTAAAAGGAATGAATGTATTAGCTGGGCAAACTTATTATTTGATGGTGAATCAATGGGCATCGGGTGGTGATGGATTTAATCTTTCATGGACATTGACAAGCGGTGCAACATTAGACTGTACTGTTCTACCCGTTGAACTAACTTCTTTTACTTGCTCGAATGAAGGAGGAAATATTACACTTGACTGGCAAACTGCGAGTGAGGTAAACAACGATCATTTTATAATTGAAAAATCTACTGATGGTGAGAATTATTCATTTATGGTTGAAGCAAAAAGCAATGGCGGATTATTACCAGCTCAATATTTTGCTTTAGACAATCGCCCTTATGCAGGCATTAATCATTACCGCCTATCACAAGTAGATATAAATGGTAACACTGAAATTTTAAGAACAACTTCCTGCACTTTTGAAGATGACAACAGTGAGGTTACATTGGAGGTTTATGATATGAGCGGTAAAAAATTAAGCACTCAAAAAATTAAAGCATCGGAGTTTAACCAAACCATGTACAATCTTAATCTTGCAAAAGGAATTTACTTAACTGCAATGATTCATTGAAATGGTGTTGCTGATCTAAGCAAATACCTGAAAATAAATTAAGCTGAATCATCAATCAATATTTTTTAAGAGGCGGAAAATTTTCGCCTCTTTTTTTTCTCTTCACAAATCCTTTAACTTTATGGTAACCAACAAAAATTTTCTTTTCAAGTAATTAATTTCGAAATTCGCACCGCTAATAAAAACAGTATGAAAAAGCAGGAACAAAATACCGGTACAAAAAAATCAAGTAATGCAGCAGCAGGCGTTACTGCAAACACGCAGGCATTTCTTTTTGGAAGAAGAAACTACATGGTATTAATTGCAGGCCTTGCAGTAATGGCAATTGGTTATTTATTAATGACGGGCGGCAGCCAGGCACCCGATCAATGGGATCCAAAAGTGGTATATGGTTTTGTAAGAATTACTGTTTCATCAATTCTTGTAACTGTGGGTTTAGTCATCGCGCTGTTCTCAATTTTTGTTAAACACAATGGCGATTAGAATTTAATCCAAGGTATTTATAAAAGGAAAATGCTCCGAAAATTTCCGGAGCATTTTCTTTTTATGCAATCATAATTTTTATTTAGGGCGTGTTTGTGTCTCTGTATTTTTAGGGATCATAATCATTTCCTTATCGTCTTTTTTCATCTGCGCTTTTGTTTGAACTGTGTTGCGATCAGGGAGTTCAACTAACTCAATTGTTTTGGTGGTTGACTCATTAGATTGATTGGAAAATATTGTTGGTTCAACTTCTGCCGCACCAATTGAACCAGAAGGTAATGGGCCAGCACTCGGAGCAAATCTTTCTTCAGCATATTGTCCGTAGGTTTCATTTGCTCTATTACCAACAACGGTAAAAGTGAATGAAACATTGGAAGCGCCATTCTGCAATTCCACCACATCAAATCCGTTTGCAGTTTTATTGGTAACGAAAACACCATTGCAGTCTCCTTCCAATTGTACAAAAACTCTGAGCGGATGTTTTTCATTTACCAAAATCACTTTAGCAAAAAGAGGATCCATTTTAGTTACCACTGTTATTTACGAAAACAAGTTTATTAATAATTGCAGATTGGTTGAGAATAAAAGTTCCAGCTGCATACACAACATTACTTGCTGAATAACCTGCCATACCAAACTCATCACCATTACCAACCACGCCAGCTCCAACTCCTGTGATTGGAACCGTATAGGAAAGGTTAGCTCCCGACGCTCCAAATACCCCAACACCAGAAGCTGCAGTGCTTGCATAACCCCAAACACCAAAGTTTGTTCCTGCAAATGCGCCACCTGCACCTTTACTTGATTGAATAGAAGTAGCAGTAAGATTATTTCCTAACCCTGTTACACCAATCCCATTAGATGTATTATTAGCCTGGCCATAAGCTCCCGAAGTAGTCCCGAAAAATGCGCCACCTTGTCCGCCACCGGGAATTGTAATAGTCAAGATATTATTACCAATACCAACAATGCCGGTACCAAGTATTGCTTTTGATAGGTTATAAGATCCTGTACCTGTGGTAGCAACATTATAGCTTCCGTACCCAGCACCCGTAAATGCGCCGCCAGCACCCGATAGCGGCAAAGTAGGAGTTGCAATATTGTTTCCTAAACCAAGTACTCCTATACCTGTTCCAGCATCCTTACCAAAACCATATACACCATAGCCGCCTGAGGCGGAAGCAGAACTATAAGATCCAACAGAAGTACCGGCAAAAAGTCCACCGCTGCCACTGGCTAAAGTTGCAGGTGTAATACCATTACCTCCACCTACCACTCCGGTTCCATTTATAACATTGGTGGCGGAACCATAAAGTCCCCAACCGTTTCCTGCAGTAGCAGAACCATAAGCTCCTACTTCAAGCCCATTAAAAACACCGCCGGAACCCGATGCTAATGTTGTTCCTGTAGTTATTCCGTCACCAAGACCAAGAACTCCTGCGCCGGTTGAGCTTGCGGTTCCTCCTGCTAAACCTATTGAGCCTGTTCCATTTGCATAACCTAATCCGCCTAAATCGGAACCATTGAAAACTCCTCCGCTGCCTGCAGTCCAGATTGTTGAAGCAATTAATCCGTTACCCATAGCACGAATTGCCTGACCATAAGTTGGGTCTGA
>JBKJNS010000451.1:0-2628 GCA_046593455.1 Chitinophagales bacterium
GCTCTACCAACTGAGCTACTCCCGCTAATAATTTCGGATTTCAGAACTGGATTTCAAGTTAATTTCTCATTAAAAATCCAATTCAAAATCAATATTCCAAAAAACTTTCGCGGCAAATATAGATAAACGAATGTGAAGAAAACAAGCCCCTTTTTTTTCTAAACAAAATTTACTTGTAGGTTTACACCATGCCAAATATCTCTCAAAAAGGAATTTTAATGCCGGCCTCGCCGATTAGAAAGTTGATGCCTTATGCCGAAAAAGCTAAGATGGATGGAAAGAAAGTTTATCACCTTAACATAGGACAGCCCGATATAGAAACGCCTCGCGAAGTTTTTGAGGCAATGAAGAATATTAATTTCAAAGTTGTTGAATACAGCCACAGCGCAGGCATTGAAAGCTATCGGAGTAAACTTGCAGCTTCTTACAAAAAATATGATATCAATATCGACATTGAAAATGTTTTGATTACCACTGGTGGTTCTGAGGCAATCACTTTCGGTTTAATGTCAACGCTTGATGAAGGTGATGAAATAATTGTTCCCGAACCTTTCTATGCAAACTATAACAGCTTTGCCATGCAGGCTGGTGCAGTTATTAAACCCATTACTTCTAAAATAGAAAACGGATTTGCGCTCCCTTCTATTTCTGAATTTGAAAAACTGATTACTTCAAAAACAAAAGCAATCATCATTTGCAATCCCAATAATCCAACCGGATATTTTTATCCTAAGGAAGAATTGGAACAACTGCGCACAATAGTTTTAAAGCACAACCTGTTTTTATTTGTAGATGAAGTTTACCGCGAGTTTGTTTATGATGGCAAAAAACATTTTTCAGTTTTGAATTTACCGGGACTTGAAGAAAATGTGATTGTGATAGATTCTGTTTCAAAACGATTCAGCATGTGCGGCGCAAGAATAGGTTGCCTCATCTCGAGAAATAAAGAGGTGATCAATACGGTTCTCAAATTTGCTCAGGCAAGATTAAGCCCTCCTACTTTCGGGCAAATCGCTGCGGAAGCTGCACTTGATGTTTCGCAAGAATACTTTGATAAAGTTATTGCCGAATATGTGAGCCGCAGAGATTTAATGGTTGAAAAACTAAATCAAATTCCCGGTGTTGTTTGCCCCAAACCGGGAGGCGCATTTTATTCAATCATCAAATTACCAATTGACGATTCAGATAAATTTTGTCAATGGTTGCTTGAATCTTTTTCTTATAAAAATGAAACAGTAATGCTTGCACCTGCAACTGGTTCTTATTCTACCAAAGGATTAGGAACTAATGAAGTTCGCATTGCCTACGTGCTTAACAATAATGAGATGCGTAAAGCCTTTGAATGTTTAAGAGTTGCATTAGATCAATATCCGGGAAGAACTACTTAATCACTAAAAAAATTTGATTTGCTTTTTTATGTTGGAAATAAATTGCTGATTCAAATTTTTGTTTCGCAGGATTTAAAATATATTTTTACTTCGAACCAAAATATAAAAAACATGGGAATGCTCAAAGAATTTAAAGAGTTTGCAATGAAGGGAAACCTCATTGATATTGCAGTGGGCTTTGTAATGGGTGCTGCTTTCGGAAAAGTAACTTCAGCATTTATTGATGGTATGGTGATGCCCATAGTAGGATTGGTGCAGGGCAAAGATCTAAATGAATGGAAAATAATTCTTAAGCCCGCTATCCTTGATGATAAAGGTGCCGTTTCTGTTTCCGAAGTTGCAATTAAGTACGGGGCATTTATTTCTGTTGCCATTCAATTTATTGTGGTAGCATTCGTAATGTTTCTTGTAATTAAAGCCATCAACAATATGAGGAAAAAACAAGCAGACATACCTGCTGCTCCTCCTGCTCCATCAACCGAAGAAAAACTATTGATGGAAATACGCGATGCGTTGAAAAATAAATTTTGAATTGATCTTTGCAGAATCATTATTAAAACCATGCATACATGAAAAAACTATCAGCATTTTTTTTAATTCTCTCTTTCACACTTAATGCAACAGGCCAAGATTTAATTCGCACTGATACTACGTGGAAACGCGGCGGCTTTGGTTCACTTGTATTTAATCAGGTTGCTTTTGTGAATTGGGCAGCAGGTGGCGAAAATTCTTTTGCACTCAATACTATTGGTTTTGGTTTTGCAAATTATCATTTCGAAAAAAATTACTGGAACAGTTATGCAAACCTGCAGTATGGTTTAATCAACACGAAGTACAATCGCACGGTTAGAAAAAATAATGATGTGATTGAATTACAAACCAAAGCCGGTCATGAGATTGCAAAAAACTTTTATTTCACCGGACTAATTAATTTCAGAAGTCAGTTTACGAATGGATATAATTATCCGAATGACAGTACGGTAGTTTCAAAATTTTTTTCACACGGCTATTTAATAATTTCATTGGGGGTTGAATGGAAACCTGTTAGCTGGTTTTCACTCTACCTCTCCCCCGCCACCGGCAAGTTTACTTTTGTAACCAATCAGTTAATTGCAGATCAGGTTATTGGCGGAGCAAGTTTGTGGGGCACCGATCCTGCAATTTATGATTCACTCGGAAACATTATTACGCACGGTAAAAAAGAACGAACCGAATTGGGCGCTTACCTTTCTGCAAGTTT
>JBKJNS010000208.1:0-4192 GCA_046593455.1 Chitinophagales bacterium
AATCTGAAACAGGTTTCTTTACAAATACTTTTGTAGAAGCAATATATGGTGACTTTGCATCAGCATTGTCAACTGCACGTATGTACAACACATTGGTATCATTCAATACCAAACCAGTCATTAGATCATTTTGCGCAGTGAGGTTATTGTTGATATACACATTGCAATCAGGCAATGTTGTTTGCAAATTTGTTGCCTCGAATACTGCACCAGTGGCTATAATGTCGAGTTGATAAGGAAGTTGCGAAGTATCATTCCAGCACAACTCATAATGCTTTAGATTTTCAGTTCCATCAGGATCATTTCCTTGCCAATAAAATCTTAAAACAGGGAAAGATTTTAACGGATTATTTTCAGCATAAATAAAAACAACTGAGGGGGGAGAATTTTTTACAGGATAAATTAAATGCGCAGGGGAAGGATCTTTCAATCCCAAATTATCAATTGCGCGCACGTAAAAAGGAAAATCAATCGTGTCTTTTCCCGGCGGAGTTGCCAATAAAAAAATACTGTCTTGTAAAGTGGTGTAATGCCAAACAGTATTTTCATCGATAATGCTGTCGAATGTAAATTCATAAGCTGATATATAACCGTCTTCATCATCTCCCCACCAGGCGATTTCTACCTGCGAATTCAATCTGTCATCTCCTTCACGAATAATTGTGTCAACTATTGTAAATGTTTCCGGCGGCAGATTGAGTTTTGCATCTCCCTCAAAAGAAGTCTTGCAAGCAGCGATAGCAAGTAGGATTAAAAGAAAACAGTTAAGAGAAGAAATTTTCACAATCACTTTTTAGAAGTGATCAAAAATAAAAGTTTAGAACTAAGAAGAGGAAAAAAAATGCAGTATTAAATGCAACGGCAACTAATTGTAAATTACTGTATTTAAGATTGGAATTTCGACCAGCACCTTATTGCCCCTGCCAATGTACTTAAGCGGATAAACAGAATTGAGGAGTGCAATGCCTCGGCCATGGTTATGAAATGCACGGCTATCATCGAGGTGAAGAAATTTTTCAAAATCAAATCCATATCCCATGTCTTCCACAATAATTACAATTCGGTCGGGTTGTTTTCTAAATGTAACCTGAACATATTTTTCGCGGTTTTCACGAAATGAAAGCCGGTGTTCTACTTCATTACTTAAGTGATTATCCGTAATCAGTTTTGTCTTTTCATCATAAGTAAGATTGAGATTTCCATGCTCAACAGCATTGGTAAATAACTCTGAAATTAAAATTGCTTCCTGCGGATTGGGACATTCATTTGCAATTCTTATCGCGAGGTAGTCGCCTTCACTTAAGGTTCTGAAATGAAATATTCCCTCTGTAAGAAATTTAAATGCACGCTCGCTTTCATCCAATTTCTTTAAGAGGTCTTTCTTGCGTTCATAGCCAAGTATTGCTGCTTTGATGGTGGAACAAAGTAATTCGCGCTTTACCGGTTTTACCAAATAAAAAAATGCGCCTGCTTCAATACCTTGCTGAATATTTTCGCTGTCGCTAAAAACAGTTTGCATGATCACCTGAATATCTTCATAAGATTTTTCTTGCTTAATGGTTTTAAGAAAATCAATTCCCGATATATCAGGCATGCTCCAGTCAAGCAGCATTACCTGTATTTCTTTAGCACGCTGATCAAGAATATGGCGGGCCTCATTTACATGGTAAGCCGATAAAACATGATAGCCTTCTTTTTCGAGGGAGGTTTTTACAACCGTTGAAAACGTGATATCATCATCAACTAAAAGCAGCGTATGTGGCAAAAAAATATATTTATGCCATGTAATACGTTAGGGTTAACTAAAAAGTTGTGAGAAGGTTGCTTTTTTTCCACATTGGTAAAACCAGGTATTTTGAAGCTTTTGAAGTGAAAGGCAAGTTTAGGACTTTTTTGCGGCTACCACACAAACCTTTTTATAGTGTTTCACTTTTCCATCTAAATCAAATACCTGAGCATATATTATGTAGGTTCCCACACGTGCTTTTTCACCATCATTGGTAATGCCGTCCCATGTAAAGTTTCCGGTTTGAGCGAGCAGTAAATTGCGAATGAGGTTTATAGTCTCTCTTCCTTCAGCATCAAAAATTTTCACATTTGCAGTGTAACCGGCTTTGTCGAACTGATATGAAATATTCAACACATCATTGTAACCATCATTGTCAGGCGAAAAAATTTGTGGCGAAAGTGTGATTTCATTTCCAATGTTTGCTTCGTTGTATTGCGAGTTTTTGTAAGTTGGAGTTCCGTATCCAACTGTTGACGCCGCCGAATGCCAGTTCATTGAATCCTGTGTTGGCTGATTGGGATCAATACGTTCAAGCGATACTCCTTCAACATCATCAATGAGCGGGAAATGCCAGCTTGCATTGTAGTGCAATTCATCAATGCGTTCATTTAAATTATTTAGCAAAACAATTCTTCCTTCATCATCATTGAAAGTGGGCAGATTTGTAATCCCAAGTATCCAATCAGGATTTTGTGCAACGTAATTCTGTTTTAACCAATCAGCATTTTCAGTAAGCACAATATATTGTTGGGGGAAAAGAAGAAAACTCTCACCGGTAATTTCATTGATGGAAGTGAGAGAATCAAAATCATCGGCGCTTGAAATTTTTAAATCTTTGAGATCAAAAATTTTATTGGTGTTGTTATAAATTTCAAGGTAATCGTATCCTCCTGTTTTGGGATTGAAAAGAATTTCATTGATGATGATATCACCAATATTTATTTTGGAAGGAATGGCAACTTGCGCTGTGTCAGCAACATTCATCATGTTCCCATGGCAATCTGCAAGATTATTTACGACGATGGTGTAAACAGTATTGGTATCGAGTGCGGGATCAATTTGAAGATTTACATTCATTAAATCAGGACTAATTACCTGAACGGAAATCACTGTTGTACTTGGTTGAATGAAATAGTTAGAAATGTTTGCTGCAGAAATACTATCGAGTGATTCACTGAAAATTAATTGCACAGTTGAGTTATCAATCACGGCTGCTCGAATAAGTGTTGGCGGAATGGAATCAACATATTTCCCCACCACAGAATTTATTTTCCCCGGTGTTCCGCCACTCAAATCATCTGCTGCGCGCCAATTGCTTAAACCCGTACAAGAACTCAGCGGATCAATTCTCTCCAATGTAAAACCGCCCAGAGATTTCACTGCATCCTGATACCATGTGAGATCGTAACTCACGGCATTGATCAAATTATCTGAAGCATCCTTCAAACTCAAATCATCGCCATCATTATTGAGGGAAGGAAAAGATGTGAGCGCTAAAACATTTCCATACGCTTGAAACAAGGCAGCATTTGCATCATCACACAAAATCAAATAACTGTTGGGTTGCAGTGTAAATGAAGAAAGTGTTTGTGTGGTTGTAGCATCACTGAATTTCCAACCTGTTAAATCAACAGGTATTGCAGAGTTGTTGTAGAGTTCAACAAATTCTGCATCGGGCAAACCAACAACAGGAGTTGGGTCAGCCATAATTTCATTGATCAAAACATCACTCGGTTGCGATTGATAAAAAGTAAAATCAATTGCAGCAGGCGTTAGTGTATTTCCTGCAAGATCATCAATGTTTGAAATGGAAATGGTATTCGTGACTGCACTCTGAAAATTATTTGAGAATGAAAGATGCACGAGAGATTTATCAGTGCCATCAATTAAAGCACTTGAAGGAAATCCTATTCCATTGTTTACAGAATAATTCAATTCATTTTCTGCAGTTGTTGCATCAACCGGTTCGCTGTAATGAACATCTAATTGATTCGCTGAAATAATTGTGACTTGTAAAACTTCAGGTGGAGTATTATCAACGAAAGGTGCATCAACATAAATATTATCGAAGTAAAAAAGAGTTGATCGCGTGCTCGTGTATTTGCAGAAGAAGCCGAAATAATTTGTGGTTGTAATGGTGTTGTCAGTTGCACTTCCTTCCAAAGAATAATTTGTACCACCTGTAATATCACTGTAAACAATCCAGTTTCCGCTGCCATCGCGGGTAACTTTTACCGAAACTGAATTGGTGGATGCAGCAACATGCCCATCAATACCATGCATTAAAAGTGTTTCAGCAGATCCCTGTTGCAGGTACAATTCAATGGCATCATTACTTCCGTCAGTTCCCATTCTTAAAAAATAACCGTTGAGCGATTGCTTGAAATTTTGCTGATCACTTAC
>JBKJNS010000503.1:0-3396 GCA_046593455.1 Chitinophagales bacterium
AGAATTATCTTGTAACTTCTGATGGAGGCGCTACATGGACAACGGTTGATTTTCCCGGTATAACTGATAACATCAAAATCTTTTTTTCTGATTCACTTCACGGCTGGTTCCTCACCAAAACGGATATTTATGAAACTGCGGATGGAGGAAACTCATGGACAAAAGGATACTACACTGCATCATACCTTCTTGGAATAGAATTCGGTAATCCGGGAACCATGTACGCCTGGGGTTACTATGCATTGTTGATCAAGCGATCTTTTGCCAATACATGTGATATCCCCACAGGAGAATTCACTGATAAGATCACTAGCAACTCAGCTAAACTCAATTGGATTTTAGTAAATAGTGCTGAAGGATATAAACTACGATACAAAGTATCGGGCACCAGTAAATGGACGAAGAAAATGACTTCAGTTGATCACAAAAAAATAACGGGTCTATCACCAGACACTGATTACGTCTGGGAAGTAAAAACCTACTGCACGATTGCTCCCATTTTCATTTCGGATTGGAGCGCGATACAAAAATTTACAACACTTCCAATGAGATTAGGTGACGAAGAAAGTGTTTCATCATTCGAAATTTATCCCAATCCATTTTCAACATCAACCATAATTTCATTTTCTCTCAATCAAAAATCACATGCAACCCTTGAGCTTTTTGATTTGGCAGGAAGAAAAATAAAAACATTACTCGATGAAAATGTTGTTGAAGGCGAACACGAAATGCAATTGGACCGCGGGCAACTAATTGCGGGTATTTATTTTCTGAAAGTGAAAATGAATGATGAAGTGATGATGAAGAAAGTAGTGATTGAATAATTTTTTTACCACAGAGATCGCAGAGTTATTTCACAGAGTCCACATAGTTTGATCTGTGAACTCGGTGATTTTTTCTCTATAATCTCTGCGGTTTAAATTTTCCTTTCCAAAAAAAACAAAACCCGCTTCGGATCCCGAGCGGGTTTTGTTATTAAATGAAATGAATTATTTACTGATCTTCTCCCAACGTGCCTTCAAGTCATCAAAGGCGGTGTTAAGCTTGTTGAGTTCTTCTTTCATATTTCGTTTGAATTCTTCTTGCTTGTCATTGGGGATCGCATCAGCATCTTTTATTCTGGACGCAAATTCCTTAGATCTCATTTCGAAACGATCGAGTGCATCTTTGAATTCGGGCGCACTGATTTGTTTATTCTTGGCTTCTTGCTGAATGCGATCTACCTGGGCCGTTACATTTTTATATTTACCCTTGATATCCTGCTGGAATTCTTCCCAGTTCATTTTCATATTATTATCGTTAGGCATTTTATTATCACTGGACATTCCAACTTTTGGGTTTGCCGCAGAAATGTTTTCCCATCGGTTACGAATCTTTTCATACTCTCCGCTCAGCTTCTTGAGTTCCGATTTCATTTTTTTTCTGAATCGTGCTTGTTTATCGGCAGGCACATTATCAGAATTTTTCATTCTCTCTCCGAATTTTTTTACGTTGATTTCGAACTTTGCAAGCGATTTTTTAAAGTCGGTATTGTTCAAATTCCTTGCTGCGTATTCCTTTTGCATGTGGTCTATCTGATTTACCACATGCTGGTATTTAACCCGTAATTCCTTCTTATAATCGTCCCAAGACATATTATCATTTGGGGCTTCCATTCTCGTTTTGTCCATTTTACCCTCTTGTGCAAATGCGGAATGTGAATTTAAGAATCGCCCAAATAGCAAAATTGAGAGTGTAAGGAGCATTTTAAGATTTAATAGTTTCATTGTTTGTTAAGTTTGTTTAGTTTTAAAATGTTAAGATTAATATATTCCATCGTATTACAGAAATCAAACCAAAATTTTTTCAATTTGCTTTTAACGCACTTTAATCTGTAAATGCTGGCGAAAACAGCAAGTAATTTTTATTTGGGATGCAAAGCGAAGAAAAAGAATTTAGCAATTTAACATTCTTAAGGATCTCCTCCATTGCGATTCAGAATGTCGCCAATAATTTTCAGCCAGATTTCCTATCGGTTCAATATATCCCACAGGTTATTGTGCTGTTGTGGAAAAGACATTATCTGCTCATAAGATTTCCCGTCATCCAATTCTATCTTTCACAATTGATATTGAGAATTGAAATTAAATTTTCTTTTATTGAAAAGCATGATTGAAATAAAAGAAAGATTTTTTTGTGAGTGGAAGTGTGGCCATAAAATATTTTAAAAATAAAATCAGGTTGAATAACCATTGCAAAGTCAGTAAAGCTTCAAAACAAAATTTTCATTTTTCAAACACCATGAAGTTAGGTTACACTTTTATCCTTAGTGTAATACTTTTTGTGCTTGCCCAATTTGCTCAAGGGCAAACTGCGCCCGGCTTAGAATGGGAGGGTTGCTACTCCAATGGTTCGGTTCGCTCTCTCGCAAAAGTTTCTGATACCACTTACGCTGCTGTTGCTTCGGGTTTTGATTGCGCCGATCCTACCACGATCAAACTTCAACTCTACAGTAAAATTGGAAAAGTATTATGGACAAAAACATTTGCTGATGATGAATATGATCTCAATGTTTATTCACTCAATAAAACCTTGGATGGCGGCTTTATTATTTCGGGTTTCGAAAATCAATTTGATATAACCACTTACAACCTAATCATTCGCACAAACAGCGATGGCGATACATTATGGACGAAGAAATTCTTCTTTGGCAATGTGGGCATTCCTACCTCCAGTAAAATTATTCAAACAAGTGATGGCGGATTTTGCTTTGCAGGAATTTATTACGGCGATAAATTGTGGGATGTCAATGTGATTAAGCTCGATGCGAACGGAAATGAAATTTGGAATAAAAAATATGGTGGCTACCAATATGATTGGGCAAAAGATATTTTAGAAACTGCCGATGGTTTTTTAATTGGCGGTGTAACTTCTTCAACCGATGGCGATGTAACGGGCAATCACGGTTACAATGATGCATGGATTTTAAAATTGGATTTGAATGGAAATCTGATGTGGCAAAAATGTTTTGGCGGTACGTGGTATGATGAAGCAAGAAGCATAGTGAAAACAAGTGTTGGAAATTTCATAATCGCCGGCAGCAGCACCTCAAACAATGGTGATGTAAGCGGGCATCGTGGCAGCGCCGCTGCTTACGATTATTGGATTTTTTCTATTGACCCATTGGGGAATCTTATATGGAGTAAAAGTTTTGGCGGCACCGATTATGATTTTGCTGCGCAAATTGTTTCACTCACTGATGGTGAGTTTACAATTGCAGGTTCTTCCTATTCGCTTGACGGCGATGTAACCAATCATCATGGTACCGATGACTTTGATGACATCTGGTTGATTGGTATAGATGCAGATGGCAATATTTTGTGGAACAATAGTTTTGGAGGAACAGATTATGATCAC
>JBKJNS010000194.1:0-2541 GCA_046593455.1 Chitinophagales bacterium
CAGATTGATTGAAAAATTTTATCATCCTCTTCAAAAATAGTTTGCATCAAAATTTTTATCTGGGGAAAATGTTTGCGGATCAATATGACTGCTTCAATACCATTGATGCCGGGCATGTGAATATCCATAAGCACAAGATCAGGGGTTGCATTACCAATATCCTTGAGTAAATTATTGCAATCGGGGTAAGCGCCATACAATTCAAAATCGGGATTGCTCTCAATAAGTTGCGACAAACCGTTGCGCAGTGATTTGTTGTCTTCAAATATTGATACGTTAATTCGCTTTTCCATTCAATGAATTTTATTTCTGCCTGCAAAATTCTAATGTTGTTTCAAATTTAGCAATTACATAATCAGGTAGCAAGAAATGAAAGTTGAATTGTTGTTCCATTTTCTTTTATTGAATGAATGCTGACCTCGCCATTCATTTCTTCACTCCTTTTCCTCATGTTCAACAATCCGTTGCCTCCGATATGATCATTCATGTCGAAGCCAATTCCGTCATCTGCTATTTCCATATTCAGAATTTTTCCTTCGAGCCACAATTTGATCGTGCAATTTTTGCCCGCCGAATATTTTGCAACATTATTCACTGCTTCCTTAAATAGGAGATAAAGATTTTTTCTTTTGTCCATTGACAATTTCAATCCTGATAAAGCTGAAGATGCTTCAAACTTCAGATCAATATGTTTTGCTTCGAGAATTCCTGATGCAAACGTTCGCATTCGTTGAAGAATATTTTTAAAGCGATCATTCTCGGGGTTTATTGCCCACACAACATCACTCATTGATTCGATGGTACTTCGTGCATTCTCATTGATGGTAAAAAGTAGTGCTGATGCTTTGGCAGATTTCTCTTTCACTTCTTCATTTGCCAGTTCACTGAAGATGGCTATGCTGCTGAGTGTGCTGCCGACATCATCATGGAGATCACCGGCGATTTTATTTCTTATCATTTGCAGTTTCAAGGTTTGCCTCAGACGCAACCGATTGATGAAGAGAAATGTAATGAAGAGAAGCAGAGCGAAACCCGTAATGAAAACATTTTTAATGATTCGTTGTACGCAGGCCTGCTCGGTTTTAAGCTGGTTGTCTTTGTTAAGCAAAGCGATTTGAGCATCTTTCTTTTCACTTTCATATTGCTCTTTGATTTGGGCAGTTTGCTTGCTGCTTTCTTCATTGAACAATGTGTCTTTTATATCGGAATACAGCTGGTGATATTCGTACGCTTTTTTGTAATCATTCATGCCAGAAGATGCTTCTGTTAGTCCTGAGTACGCTCCCTGCACCACGTCTTTTAAATCCAATTCTTTTGCAAGCGATAAACCTTTTTTTAAATACTGCAATGCATCCGTGAATTTTTTTTGCTTAGAATAATCCTCTCCGATGTTGACATATGAAATAGCAACGCCTTGTTTGTCACCTATTTCTTCCTGAATCTTTAAAGAGGCAAGATGATTTTTTATTGCTTGCGGATTATTGCCCTGATTGCCATACATGTTTCCAATGTTGTTGTAAGAAGTACCAATGCCTCTTTTATCACCTATTTCTTCTCTGATTTTTAATGCTGCAAGATTATTTTTCAATGCTTCAGGATAATTTCCCTGCTTGTTGAAAACATCACCAATGTTGCCATAAGCGAATGCGACACCTGACTTGTTTCCAATTTCTTCCATGATCTTTAAAGCAGAGAAATAATTTTTCAGTCCTTCCGCATAATTATTTTGTCTCGAATAAACATCTCCGATGTTTTGGTATGCATTTGCGATGCCCCGCTTGAAACCTATTTCCTCACTGATTTTTAAGGCAGCTAAATGATTTTTTAGCGCCTCAGAATAATTCCCCTGTTCCTGATTAATAAGTCCTATATTGTTATATGCATTGGCTTCACCTACTTTATATCCTATTTCCTGACTGATTCTTAGGCAATTTGAATAATTCTTGAGTGCTTCAGATGAATTGCCCTGAATCTGGTTCATCATTCCCTTATTGTTATAAGCATTGGCTTCGCCCTTAGGCCATCCTTTCACATTACCTACGGGAACGGATTGGGAGAGGAGAAGTGCCTCATTTGCATATTTTTTACCCTCATCATAATCGCCAGATTGTCTAAGTCGCCTGCTTAATGCATTCAGCGTATTTATTTTATTCGTGTCTTCTTTTTGTGTTTGCAATACTTGCCTGAGCGAATCAATTTTACTTTGCTGCGCAGTAACTTCAATTGATGTAGTCCAAATGCTAATGATCAAAAATATTTTCTTCATCGCGTAAGAGTTCTTTTCGTAAAAATGAATCTGAAATAAATTGTATAAAGAATTAGTTTAGTAAATCGAATTAATTTGAAGCTATGTATGCTGATGGCAACTGATATAAAGGAAGTGCTTAATTTTTTGTTCGGCAAGTACATAATCATGTAGCCGGAAAAGAAAGATGAATCGTTGTGCCTTTTTCTTTTGCTGATTGAATATTGAGATCGCCATTAATTTCATCACTGCGCTTCTTCATATTCAACAAACCATTGCCACACCCGCCCTTGCCC
>JBKJNS010000319.1:0-2636 GCA_046593455.1 Chitinophagales bacterium
GGGTAAATAAGGGAACAAACTGTTTGAACTAAGATTTTTAGGATTTGTAGGATTATAGGATTTTTTTAGTAGGGGGAAATCAACAATCCGTGTCCCTGAAAAAGGAGACACGGATTGGGGGAAGATTTTTCCTTACCCAACAATCTCACACAACACCAAGCAAACTTATTGTATCGCCACCTTCAACACCGTTGATTCTTGATTCATTTTTATTTGAAGGAAATAAATTCCGGCAGCAAGTTGCTCGCGATTGAGTGGTAACAAGTGTTCGCCTGCTTCTGCAGGTGCATCAAACAGGGTTTTCATTTTCTTGCCTGCCAAATCAAAAAGTTCAATGACTGTATGCGAATCTTTAGAAAGATCAAATGAAATAGATGCGGAAGTAGAAAATGGATTCGGTGAAACCTGAAGCGTTGAAAGAACTTCGTTGCTGCTCAATCTTGCAGGTAAAGTTGTGAAGTACTGCTTCTCGCTCCAGGCAGAAGATGCATTGGGCGCTATAGAGCAATAGGTTTTTACTTCCCAGACGTACTCGGTATTAGGTTGAAGACCGGAGATTTTTTTTGAAGTATCAGAAGTTGTTTTCTTTGTCCAAGAACTTGTGCCAGCAACTTTGTAACGCACTTTGTAACCTTCAGCTCCGCTCACTTCACTCCAGTGTAGTTTGGCTGAGTAGTTTGTGATGTTGTCAGCGAATTCTCCTGATGCAATTGAACAGGTTGAGGAAGTGTCTGGAGAATACTCCCAGAAATCTTTGAAAGATGCTGACATGCTATCTCCGGTGCCGGCATATCCTTTTCCATTAATTGAAAATCCTGTCGCACTAAATCTTGCCGCTCCGCCAAAGTCAGCCACTTTAATCCAAGTATCATTCGAAACATTATACTCCCAAAAATCTTTGTAAAAAATATTACCTACCGTATGATCATAGTAAAATCCGGTTCCAATGTAACCGCTTTGTTCGATTGAAAACCCAACGGGTCCAAATCGTGGCGCTCCACCAAAATCACTTTTTTGTGTCCATACATTTGTTAATGGATCATATTCCCAAAAATCTTTTAAGTAAGATGCACCATTAAGACCGCAACCGACATATCCTTTTCCTTCTGTTGTGAATGCAACTGCTCCCTCCCTTGGTCCTCCGCCAAAGTCCGCCTTTTGCGTCCATGCATCGGTTGCCGGATCATATTCCCAAATGTCTTGTCGGTAAAAATCGTTGTGGTCTCCCAATCCGAGATACCCCTTCTCCCCAATAGAAAATCCCACCCCAATCCACCTTTTTCCTCCTCCGAAATCCGCTTTCTGAGTCCATGTATTAATTTCGGGATCATATTCCCAAAAATCTTTCAATTCTTTTTCGGTTGAAACATCATAGCCGGTACCTAAATACCCCTTAGAGCCGATTGAAAAGCTTGCAGCAGAACCTCTCGCTTCGCCGGGAAAATCTGCAACTTGTGTCCATGTGTCTGAACCCGGATCATATTCCCATATTTGATTGCTACTTGCGAAATAACCAATCCCCATATAACCTTTGTTGCCGATACTAAATGCAATTCCAAAATCCATAGCACCTCCACCGTAATCCGCTTTTTGAGTCCAAGTATTTTGGGCATGCGCTGCAAATGAAATCAATGCAATTGCAAAAAGAAAAAGTGTTTTCATTCCCCAAATATTTTAAAGTGAAAAAAAGAAATTCAAATTTACAATTTTATAACTGCCGAAATATCATTTTTCTTTTCGAAAATAAAAATGTGAGATTGCTTACGCTTCAGTTGTCGGTGAACAAACACCCATCACTGTTCTCGCATAAGGAAGACCGACAGAAATTATGTTTCATTCCATTGAGATGAATCTTCGTAAAAAGTATCGGGGCAAAGGTCTTGTCCTCCTTGCCATAGCACACTTCCCATAGATGCACGGGCGGTTTTGAACTGAGATAAATCCTTCAGTTCTCTAAAGACACCCAATTCAAGATACGGTTTCATATCAAACAAGCGTGACTCTCCATTTTCGAATGAAAGCTTCAAAGTGAAGTCATCATTAGCAATAACATTTTTTACCCTTGGATTCATATTTACTTAAGCGGTTCAATTTTAAAAACAGGATTTCCACTAATTGCAAGTTCCCAATCTGCGTTCAACTCTTCACGGTGTATTTCAATCCATGCCTGAACCAATCGCTCTTTCGCTACAGGAATACTTCCTTCCAGTTTTGCCGCATCTGCAATTGAATACACCGCTTCATCGTCTTGGTACTTTGCATGAATGTGTGGAAGATGATGCTTCTTCCTGTCAAAGAAATACAAGTAGATTATTACTCCATAAAACATTGAGATGGCAGGCATGTAGCAAAGTTATCATTTGCATAAATGGGAAACAAAATAAATTTCTATAAACGCAAAGAAAACTTCAGCATAATGAAAATGGGGATGGCGTTGCGCCCCAAAACCTTATTACATTAGTAACACTGCACTTTATGAATAAACCAACCTTATTTAATAAGGTTATTAAATCTTGTCGACATATTTTTTTTACTAAGGTAATAAGGTTTCTTCTTTTATCCGTCATTATATCACCGCCTGAAATAAAATCTTCCAAATAAAAATGATCGGTATGTAATTGACCATTAGCAAAACT
>JBKJNS010000522.1:0-2683 GCA_046593455.1 Chitinophagales bacterium
AGATGGCATCCGAAATATTCCCAATCTGAATTATTGGTTGGATAGCTGTTTGCATTTACAATACCAGCGTATGCATCCCCAGTTGCCGCATTTTGATATCCGAAAGCATTATTAGGCACTGAACAGGCGTGATAGTAATCAGAAACAGGAGAAGTATTGCAGCTATTAAAATAGTCCGGTGTATCACCGAATTTTATCCATGACACGGCTTTTTCAATGTCACCTAGAACACTTGGGCATGAAATCGTGTCTTCAAAACTCGGGTTCGGTACCAAATTCTGCCCCTCCACCTTCAACCCCGCCACTGCCAGCAAAGCAATTATTAAAAAGTATTTTTTCAATGCAGGATAAAGGTAAAGGATTTTTGGGAAGGGGGTGTGAACATAAAGAATGTTTTTACTGACCCCTCCTCAATCCTCCCCGAAGGGGAGGAAGCCACACACAAGCGGCGCATGCGCGCAGATCAATTCATCGCGCTCGCGAAGCTTTGTGCGAGAGCAAGTCTCCCCTTCGGGGGGATTTAGAGGGGTCTGCATATAGGAAAGAAAAAACAATCCAAATATACTGACCCCTCCTCAATCCTCCCCAAAGGGGAGGAAGCCGCACACAAGCGGCGCAGGCGCGAAGATCAGTTTACCTAGAGCATACACAGATAAATTCATCGCGCACGCGCCGCTTGTGCGAGTGGAAGCCTCCCCTTCGGGGAGGTTGGAGGGGCTTCATCGCGCTCGCGCCGCTTTTGGGCGTGAGGTGCCTTCCCTATGGGGAGGTTGGAGGGGTCAATTAGCCGCCATGCATGGCGGCTCTACATTGTCCACTCTCCCATTGTCAACTTTCAACCATTTCCTCTGTGGAATTATTTTTTCATTTCTTTGTTCCATTAATTCTACACACACCATCCCTTCATGAAAATATTATTCAGCTACCTGCGGCAATATTGGAAACTGCTTGCATTCACACTCCTTCTTGCATCCATTAATCAGGGTTTCAGTTTAACCGATCCGCTCATACTGGGTAAAATGGTAAACTATGTTACCATCACCCAAAACCCAGAGCGAATAGATTTTTTCAGCAACATATTGTTTTTTCTTCTTGCACTTATTGGCGTAGCAATGGTATCGCGCATAGCAAAAAACTTTCAGGATTATTTCCTCAACGTAGTTATCCAAAAAACAGGCGCCGATATTTACACCGCCGGCATCAAACACTCACTCGAACTACCCTACGAAGTTTTTGAAGATCAACGCAGCGGCGAAACACTCGGCAAACTGCAAAAGGTGCGGCAGGATATGGAGAAACTCCTCAACGCGCTTGTAAATATTCTCTTCACCAGCATCGTAGGTGTTATCTGGGTTACAGTTTACAGCATCACTGTTTACTGGATTATTGCGCCGGTATATTTCTCAGCCATCCCCATCATCTTCTTCATAAGCACCTCGCTAAGCAGAAAGATAAAGAAGATGCAAAAAATAATTGTGAGCGAAACCACCGCTCTTGCAGGTGCCACCACAGAATCGCTCCGCAACATCGAACTCGTAAAAAGTTTAGGCCTGGCACAACAAGAAATAAAACACCTCAACAGCACCACCATAAAAATTTTAGGGTTGGAACTGAAGAAAGTGCGATACATCCGTAGCTTAAGTTTTATACAAGGCACCTGCGTAAACTTTCTTCGCGTTACAATTATTGGAATGATGATGTATCTCATCTTCCTTCACAAAATTGATGTAGGTCAATTCCTCACACTGTTGTTTTATTCCTTCTTCATCTTTGGTCCGCTACAAGAATTAGGAAACATCGTAAATGTTTATCGTGAAGCCGAAGTATCATTCGAGAACTTTAAAATAATTATGGAAACACCCAAAGAGGTGGTGCCTGAAAATCCAAAACACATTGGTGAAATATGCGACATCACTTTGTATAATGTTTATTTCAAATACAAAAGTTCGGCGCAGTATGCAGTAAATAATGTTTCATTCAAAGTTATGTGTGGCGAAACCATTGCACTCGTAGGCCCAAGCGGAAGCGGCAAAACAAGTTTGGTAAAACTGCTCGTAGGATTATACCAACCCGTTGAAGGAAAAATTCTTTACAATGCAATTAATGGAAATGAAATAGACATGAACGAACTGCGTGAACAAATTGGATTTGTAACGCAGGACACACAACTTTTCAGCGGCACCATCAAAGAAAATTTATTATTCGTAAACCCCGATGCAACAGATGATGATATCAATCTTGTATTGCAACAAGCATCATGTCAATCACTACTCGCTCGCGCCGAAAAAGGAATTAACAGCATGATAGGTGAAGGCGGCGTAAAAGTTTCGGGTGGTGAAAAGCAGCGCCTCTCCATTGCTCGTGCCTTGTTGCGCAAACCACACCTCATGGTTTTTGATGAAGCAACATCGGCATTGGATTCATTAACCGAAGAAGAAATTACACAAACCATTCGCGATGTATCGCTCAGCAGTGAACGCACAACCATTATGATTGCGCACCGCCTCTCTACCATCATGCATGCCGATCGCATTTATGTTTTTGAGAAAGGAAAAATTATTGAACAAGGAAAACACAATGAATTGCTCGAGGAAAAAGGGTTGTACTATGCCATGTGGCGGCAGCAGATTGGGGAAAGAAAAGAGTTTGAGCCGGCACTTAATTAGCTAAAAGTACTTGCGAT
>JBKJNS010000122.1:0-3240 GCA_046593455.1 Chitinophagales bacterium
TGTAATTTCCGGTATTCGTAGCAGTATATATTGAAGGAGAAACAGCTTCAACATATACTGCTACGAATACCGGAAATTACAAAGTTATTGTTACCAACAGTAATAATTGCAGCTATACTTCCAATAGTACTACAGTTACAAAGTCGTGTAAAACAATCGAAGAAGATATTTCTTTATCTAATCTCGAACTGTTTCCAAATCCTGTTAACGATTTAACCACGATTTGATTTACAATCCCGCTCGCATCACATGTTTGTTTGAAATTGTTTGACTTAAGTGGCAGAGAAGTCATTACGCTGTTAAATAACACCTTACAACCCGGAGAAAATTCATTTCAATTTAACTTCAACAATTTTTCAAAAGGTATTTATCTTTTAGAGTTGATTACTGATTTTGGAATTGAAAATCAGAAACTGATATTGCAGTAATAAATTATTTTACAGATTAAGCGAGAGCGCTCCAAAAATATTTGGAGCGTTTATATTTTATACCTCACCCGAATTGGTTATTGACATCGCTCTTATCAAAGTTCATCTTTACACCACGAAATTTTTTGTTTTAATAAATCGGCGGCAAAATCGCGGCGCATGAAAAGAATCACTAATTCCTTAATTTTTTTATTACCGGCAAATCTGCACTGGATGCTTACAAATTCATTTGGAACCATTGTTAAACATGCAAATCAAATGCGTGTACAATCGGGAGTCTATATCCAGGATGTTGATGTTCCAAATTTACCACGAGGTATTTATCAGTTCAATTTGATTGCATGCTAATTTTTCACCAATAAAAATTCAAAAACCCCATAAATATGAAAAGAACCACGTTAGTACCGAAAGTGTTAATCTCAATTATTTTTATTTTAAATTTTCACAATTCATTTTCACAGTTTATCTACTTAAACCCTTTGCCCGGTTCACAAAATCACAACCCTCAAACTGCACTGGCAATTCGGAATGGAAATTTGATTGACCGAGGATCAATACTAAATAACTCATGGATGGAAATTATTGGTTCAAAAAGCGGATTCCATTCATTTACATCAAAATTAGCTGACGACAACAAAACAATAATTGTAAATCCAACAGTCAAATTTGACAACGGAGAAATTGTTTCTGTAATTATCACTAATCAGCTAAAAAAACAAAGCGGTGAAAAAATTACAGGCACCACTTTTACATTTCAAATCAAGTCGGCCTTAACTACAGAGCAGCAGGTAAAGTTTGAAAATGCAATTCATCTTTTCAATAATGATGAATCAGAAGAATCAAATACAAATGTTGAAACCAGAGATTTAAATCTTGATTCGCTCCCACCCTTTGTTGTAACAACCAATAACAATGCAGCACCCGGTCAAATTTTTTATAGCAATACCTTTTCTGGCCCCGATGTTTATACAAATTCTTTTGCCACTATTATTGAAAACAACGATTCTGTAACATGGGCTAGAGATCTTGGAGAAAGTGGTTTTCATTTTAATATCAACTACAACGGCAATCTGACTTACTGGGATTTAAGTTTTCAGGGGTGGATCCAACTCGACTCCAATTACAATCTCATTGATTCCATTTTACCTGGCAATGGATATGAATCACAAGCCAATCATCATGATTGCTCAATCTATCCTGATGGTCATGTACTGATCCTTATTGTTGACCCACAAACAGTTGATCTCACACAATATGGGGGAAAAGCTGATGCTACAGTGACGGGAGTAATTATACAGGAATTAGATGCTGAGAGAAATGTAATTTTTGAATGGCGCAGTTGGGATCATTTTCAAATTACCGATGCCGATGAACATATTTCACTAACCAGCTCCGATGTAGATTACGTTCACCCCAATGCAATTTCAAGAGATGATGATGGAAACATCATCCTCTGTTGTCGCGCATTATGTGAAGTAACAAAAATCAATAGCGAGACAGGTGAAATTATGTGGCGGCTTGGCGGCGAAAACAATCAATTCTCTTTTATTAATGATAACATACCTGAGCATTTTAAATTTCAGCATGATGCTCACCGCGCATATAATGGCAATCTTACTTTATTTAATAATGGAAAGTTTATTACACCGCAGCGTTCAAGTGCTAAAGAATATAAACTGGATGAAGTGAACCTTACTGCCACGTTAGTTTGGTACTATGAACATCCTGATGTTTCAGGAAACCCTGTTTACGGCCCGGCAATGGGTAGCTCGCAAAAACTACCTAATGGAAATACTATTATTTCATGGGGATCCATTTCAAGCAATACAGATCGGCCAACACTTACTGAGGTTGACAGTAATAAAAATATTACATGGGAAATGAAATTTGATGAGTATGGTCAATCATGCTACCAAGTACATAAATATCTATGGAGACCTTGCGAAGTTGTAAAACCAACATCAGTTGAAGTTGTAAAAATTACCACTAACAGTGCGAAGGTTCAATGGTCATCTGTGAACAATGCTGTTTCTTATGATTTGCTTTATCGTAAGGTTGGAAAATCAGACTGGAAAATTAAAAATACTACGGGTACCAGTAAGAAATTAATAAATCTATCGCCGGCAAAATCATACGAGTTTCAACTTCAAACTCATTGCATTAATGGCTACACTTCCGATTTAACTGTGCTTGACACTTTTACTACACTACCGGCTCGCATCTCAGAAGTAAAATCAGGCATTTCTTCTTTGTTATTATTCCCCAACCCCACCTCAGATTTAACCACCATTAAATTTAAGCTTCTACTTGCATCGCATGTGATTGTAAAAGTGTATGATGTAAGTGGAAGAGAAATAATCACACTGCTGAGTGATGATTTACAAGCAGGAGAAATTTCATTACCTCTCCAAACCATAGATTTTTCAAAAGGGGTTTACCTGGTGAAGTTGATCAGTGATTCGGGAATTGAAAATCACAAGTTGATAGTGCAGTAAAATAGTTTATCAGATAAAATTTTTAAACCGTTAAAACCAAAGCAAACAAAAACTTTAACATGCCAAACACTCCACCCAAAAGTATTTTCATCAAAAGCATTCAGCTTGATGAGTATAAGAAATCTAATGATGAAACTATACAATTTTATCCGGTAGCTGAATCTAAAAGAAAGCAAGTGTTCACTGATAGGATAAAAGCAATCGGTGAAGAATTACTTGCATGGATGCTGACCATATCTGCCACCACGGCAGCCGTTCTATTAATTCAATTTGTTTTAAACATAATATAAACCACTGCTGGTGACTTATTTCTCAAT
>JBKJNS010000160.1:0-4100 GCA_046593455.1 Chitinophagales bacterium
GTTTTCCAAAGTAAGAATGTTGACAAAGTATTTGCGAAAACACTCTTTCATTTTTTTAGTATTCGGTTTCATTCCCTCCCAAAAAAAATCCCCCGCAAAACATGCGGGGGATTTAAAATTGTTTGTAATAGAAAAATATCAGTTCAGCACCAATTGCCTTCTTATTAATTGAGTACCTGCTTTTAATTGAACAACATAAGAGCCGGCTGCAAGTGTGGTGAGATCAATTTTTACTTTGTTAGTTCCTGCAATCGCATCAAATGTTTGTTGCTTAATTACATCACCCAATAAATTGGTGATGGCAATTTCAACCGAAGAGTTTACTGCAAGCGTAAACTTCGCAGTTACTTCAGCAGTAGTTGGATTTGGGTAAACATTAAAACCCGAGAGCAATTCAAATGAGATGGGCACATCAACACCAAAGTCGGTATTAAAAGTTTGGATAGCGCTGTAAGCAGAGTCGCCAAATATTTCGCAGATGGTAATTATTCGCCACTCATAACAAGTTCCCGACTTTAAAAAAGTTAACTGATAAGTATTTTGATCGAGCGCAACATCGGTCCAAACAGATTCGCTGCATTTTTTATATTCTAAAATATAGCTGGTGATTTTTGCATCATCGCCCCAGCTAAGATCTGCTGTTGCATCAGTTACATTACTTGTTTGTAATGAAGAAGGATCAATAACATTGCAGGGTTGCCAATCATATTTATGCACGCGGTAAGAAGCAAAATTTACACTGTCGGATATCCAGCGCAGTTCCCAAACAATATTACCAAGCGAATCAACTTCTGTAACTTTCGGATAGGGCTGATCAACTTTAGAGATGAGTCCCCAGTTAATTAAGGTATTTCCATTGGGCAGGCGCTGCGCATTTCCCATTGCATTTGAAATAACATCGAAACCGTTTACCAGCGGATGATTGTATCTCCAAACAAGGGTGGCAGTCTTATTTACTTCATCAAGTTTGTATTCTTTAGCACTTGATTGAATTGGGTTTGTTAAATTGTTGTCGTTGTTAAATAGAGTTAGATTACCATTAGCAATAATGCGCGCATCATGCTGGCCACTGAAGTAATAGGTTATGCCATCATTAGCTAACTTCAGATCAGGATCGGTTCCAATAAAAGTAAACTGATTGTTTTCACCTCCAAATCTCCATTTAATGTTTCCGGTGTTCAAACTTATTTTGTCAATTTCTCCCATAGAACGCGAGCTAAGGAGAATAAAACTATCCTGATAAAGTTCAACTGAATTGTAATGTGTTAATTCATACAAGCCACCATTTGACTGACTGCACAACTGATTTTGAATCCAAAACATAGCATCATCCAATTCAACGTGATCCCATGATTTCCATTCAAAAATCACATTGCCGTTTGCATCTAATTCCTGCACAACGCCGCCCTGCACCGTCATTGAATCTTTACCAAAACCACCTGAGCATGGTACCGAAGTTAAATCGTAACCGGGTATTAGATCGTAAGCAAACATGAAACAGCGTCCATTGGGAAAAATTTGAAAGTCATGTTCATCAGCTAAATAGCCATTGCCCATTTGAAATTTTTTGATTTCGGTAAATGTGGAATCAGCCATGTGCCATGTTAAAGAATCGGAGTGGTGATAGGTGATGTACCCGTTGTTATTGATTTTAAAATCTAACCCTAATTTGTTATCATACCTTGTAAAAACAGAATCGCCATTTACAGTAATTACTTTTTGTGCAAAACAAACAGGAGGAGGTGTTAATTCGAAATTGAAATAAAAAGCATCGCCCTGAAAAGCGTTGGGTTCATTAAAATCCAATGTGATTTCAGTAACCGAATTGCATTGATCGCGAGTTGATGCGCTTGAATTATCATAGTAGCCACCGTATTCTTCTTTCTTCGATTCAAGCATTGAATTGGCAAGTCCAATTTGTTCTTGTGCTGTCCAATCGCGGCGTGTTTGAAATTGAAATGAAGTGCCTGTAATAATGTTGCCGTTTGTTTTTCTTAAACCTTCACCCACTGTAACAGTTACAGTTTCGGCGGGGAGTAATTGTGGAACCGGATAGATCACAATTGTTTTACCATCATCAGATAAAATTATTCGTGTTTGATGAATTCCGCTTGCCGATCCGTTGATCGTAAATGGTGTATTGGCAATGGAAGCAGCATCAATCAATCCTCCGTTTTTAAGGATAATATTTGTCTGCTTGTTGTTTTGCACCGAACCCGGTACAGGGTTTACATAGGCGAATTGTGCTTGGGTATTAAATGTTGCCGCCAATAGTGTGCAGCATAAAATAGTTTGTAAGATGTTTTTCATGTGTTTATGGTTTTAAAATTGGCTGCCAAAATAATTCATTTTCATGCAATATAAATATCGCTTTCAACAATAGTTTTGCTTATAGTGAAATGAAAAGAGTTTAGAGAAAAAGCTTTCTAAATCTTCTCGTTTAATTTGCAGTCATGCAATATGTAAAACATCTTTCGCGCGATAAAAAATTAATGCCGCTTATTAAAGCACACGGAATATTCAAATTGGAATTGAAAGAAGATGTTTTTACGTCAATGGTGGTTTCAATAATGTCGCAACAGCTTTCAACTAAAGTTGCAAAAGTTTTTCACGACCGGTTTGTTGGTTTGCATGGAAATAAATCGCCCACTCCAAAACAATTGTTAGAAACACCATTTGAAAAACTGCGTGCAATTGGTTTATCAAATGCAAAGGCAAACTACATTCAAAACATAGCGCGCTTTGCAATTGAATCGGGTCTTCAGGCAGAGAAGCTGCAACAAATGAATAATGATGATGCAATAAATTACCTCACTCAAATTAAAGGAGTAGGGCAGTGGACTTCTGAAATGATTCTGATGTTTACGCTGGCAAGAGAAGATGTTTTTCCTGTTGATGATCTTGGAATTCAAAATGCGATGATCAAACTTTATGGCCTTCGAACCAAAGAAAAAAAGAAACTGAGAAAAAGATTGCTCGGAATTTCTGAATCATGGTCGCCTTACAAAACATACGCCTGCATGTATCTGTGGAGGTGGAAAGATTCAACATAACCTGAATTACTTTGAAGAAGGATAAGAAGGCGAAGAACTTAGAAGTAAATTTATTTTAGTTTGCCATTCTTTTTGGCTCACGCCATCCGTACCATGATTGGTTTCATTATCATAAGCATTCTGCATTATTTCGCATTCACGGGTTGATTGTTCAAACAGTTCTTTAAAATGAGATTTGCTATCAGGCATATTTGAAAGTAGCAATGCCTCTTTATAAAATTTTCGGGTAAAATATTCTGTGATGTCGAAATGAAGTTGCTCATGTTTGAGCACCACCTGTGTTTTGTTTTTCATCCATGATTTAGAAATGCTGAATGAACAAAAAACTGAGATGCTTGTAATTTTATCATTCAGTGTTTCGTAATTGAAACCAACATTGCTGAAGGTTGTTGCTGCCCAGCTTGTAGTATTGGGTACTTCACCTTTAAAGTCGCTATACATTAGTTTGCGATCAGCAGACCATAAAATCTGATCAGGATTTTTATCCTGATAAAAATGGGTGAAAAGAAAAATTAATAATGGAATCATAAGTTAGGTTACAATATTAGGGATTTGAAAGATAAAGTTTTCATTATGCAGCACAATTATTTGAGAATAAATTTTATCACCTTCACCGGCAATGATTAAAGCAAATCATCACTTTTTGGCAGAGAAATTTTTTAAATGGTATGTGCCATGGATCATTAAAAAACAATTTGAAAAAGTGGTGCTTCATGGTGCGCCTGAAAAAATCGGTTCGTCAGTTCTGGTATTATCAAATCATTTTAGTTGGTGGGATCCGTTTTTGATCTTCTATGCAAATGAAAAATCACTCAACAAAAAGTTTTTTGTGATGATGCTGGAAGAAGAATTAAAGAAGCGTCCTTTATTGGCGAGCGGCGGGTGTTATTCGGTAAAGAAAAATTCAAGAGAAGTGGTTGAGTCTTTGAATTACACTTTGGAGTTACTGAAAGGCGAAAATAATCTTGTTTTGCTTTTTCCGCAGGGTGAAATTGAATCTTCACAACTTAGTCATATAAAATTTGAGAGCGGAATTAATTCAGTTGT
>JBKJNS010000238.1:0-3887 GCA_046593455.1 Chitinophagales bacterium
TGAATTAATTATTGCCAACAAAGAGCTTGTTTTTCAAAATGAAGAAAAAGGAAAACGGGCAGATGAATTAATCATTGCCAACAAAGAACTTGTTTTTCAAAACGAAGAAAAAGGAAAACGGGCAGATGAGTTAGTGATTGCTAATAAAGAACTTGATTTTCAAAATAAAGAGAAAGAAAAACGGGCAGATGAGTTAATCATTGCCAACAAAGAACTTGTCTTCCAAAATAAAGAAAAGGGAAAACGGGCAGATGAGTTAATCATTGCTAACCTGGAACTTGTTTTTCAAACCAAAGAAAAAGAAAAACGTGAAGTTGCCGCGAGGGAACTGGAAGCTTTTAATCTTTCTATAAAACGAGCCTCACTGTATGCACGAAGTTTAATTGAAGCATCTACCGATCCTTTGGTTACCATATCAGCTGACGGAAAAATTACGGATGTTAACGAAGCATCGGTAAAAGTAACAGGCGTATCAAGAGATAAATTAATTGGAACTGATTTCTCTGATTATTTTACTGAGCCTGAAAAAGCCCGCGAAGGATATAAAACAGTTTTTGAAAAATTATTTGTAGCCGATTACCCTCTTACTATACGACACAAGAATGGAAAACTAACAGATGTATTATACAATGCTTCGGTTTACAAAGATGAAAAAGGAAAAGTGCTGGGAGTTTTTGCTGCTGCAAGAGATGTAACAGCTCAAAAATTACTTTCTAATTATTCTCTCAGCTTAATTGAAGCAAGCCGTGATCCGTTATTTGCCATTAGCCCTGACGGAAAAATTACCGACATGAATGAGGCAACTGTAAAAATTACAGATGTAACACGCAAGGAATTAATAGGCACCGATTTTTTTAATTATTTTACTGAACCCGATAAAGCACGCCAGGGTTATCAGCAGGTTTTTGCAAAGGGCTTTGTAGCAGATTATCCGTTAACTATAATGCGTGGTGAACTTACCGATGTATTATTCAACGGCTCTGTTTATAAAGATGACAGAGGAAAAGTGCTTGGTGCGGTGGTAGTGGCAAGAGTAATTACCGAGCAAAAAAGAGTTGCAAAAGAATTAACAGAAGCAAAAGTATTTGCCGAGTTAGCAACTACCATTGCTGAAGAAGCAAAAGTAAAAGCAGAGAGTGCAACACGCATAGCAGTAGATGCTGTAAAAGCGAAGCAACAATTTCTCTCTAACATGAGCCACGAGATTCGCACCCCAATGAATGCGATCATCGGCTTTACCAAAGTTGTTTTGAAAACAGATTTAACTGCAAAACAAAAAGAATATTTAACAGCAATAAAAATGAGCGGCGATGCATTGATTGTGCTCATCAACGACATTCTTGATCTTGCAAAAGTGGATGCAGGGAAAATGACATTTGTGCAAACACCTTTTAAAATGTCGCTTTCCATTTCAGCCATGCTTCATTTATTTGAAACAAAAATTCAGGAAAAGAATTTAGAGCTGGTTACAGAATACGACAGCAAAATTCCCGAAGTGTTAGTGGGTGATCCTGTTCGCTTGCACCAGATTATTTTAAACTTAGTGAGCAATGCAGTAAAGTTTACTTCGGAAGGAAAAATTACCGTAAGTGTTCGCATGCTTAGTGAAGATGAAGAAAAAGTAACCATTCAATTTGCAGTTACCGACACGGGCATTGGCATTGCCGAAAGTAAAATCGCAACCATTTTCGAAAACTTTCAACAGGCAAGCAGCGGCACTTCGAGATTGTATGGCGGAACCGGATTAGGCCTTGCAATTGTAAAACAATTGGTGGAACCACAAGGCGGAACTATTAATGTTAAAAGTAAAATTGATGAAGGATCAACTTTTAGTTTCGTTTTAAGTTTTCAAAAAACAAAAGCCGAAGCCGAATTGGAAACTGAAACAGCAGAACTGAATTCAGAAATTAAAAACATAAAAGTGCTGGTGGTGGAAGACATAGCACTCAATCAATTGCTGATGAAAACATTGCTGGATGATTTTGGATTTGAGCGCGACATTGCGGAAAACGGAAGAATTGCTATTGAAAAACTAAAAACAAAATCGTATGATATTATTTTAATGGACCTGCAAATGCCCGAGATGAATGGCTTTGAAGCAACCGAATACATACGCAACACATTAAAATTAAAGATCCCAATTATCGCTTTAACTGCCGATGTAACTACAGTTGATTTAGCAAAATGCAAAGCAGTTGGAATGAATGATTATATCGCAAAACCGGTTGACGAAAGATTGTTGTACACTAAAATAATCGGAATGGTAAAAAAGCCAATTTCTCATGCTCAAAGCAGTAAGGTTGAAAGTGGCTCAACAAAAAAATTAAGGTGCATTGATTTAGATTATTTAAATCACCGCACAAAATCGAACCCCGCATTAATGATGGAAATGATTTCGCTTTACCTTGAACAAACGCCGCCATTGATAAGCAGCATGAAGTTAAGTTTTGAAAATAAAGATTGGAATTCATTGCAAGCAGCAGTTCACAAAATGATTCCTTCATTTTCAATAATGGGTATTAATAAAGAATTTGAAGTAATGGCAAGAAAGGTTCATGAATATGCCACCATACAACGGCAAAGCACAGAAATACATGAGCTTGTTTTACAGCTTGAAAATATTTGCACCCAGGCATGTACTGAATTACAGGAAGAGTTGAACGCGATTAAAAAACTACCTCATGAGTGAAGAAAATAAAGTAAGGATTTTTTTGGTAGATGATGATGCCTTTTTCTTAAAATCATTGCAAATAGAATTTCTGCAACATGCAGATTTTTTAATTGAAACATTTGCTACCGGCGAGCTTTGCATAGCTAACCTGAAACATAACCCCGATGTTATCATTCTCGATTATCATCTTGATGGCATTGATAAAAATGCAATGAACGGCATTGATACTTTGGATGAAATTAAATCTGTTAACCCCGAAATTCCTGTTGTGATGCTGTCAGCACAAGATAAAATTGATGTTGCTGTAAACTGCATGCACCACCTTGCATTCGATTACGTGGTAAAAAGCGAAACAGCTTTTATGCGACTGCAAAGAATCATCGATACCATTTTCCGTTACCAAAAATTTGAGAAGGAATTGAATTGGTATATGGAGCGCATGTAAATTTATTTTCTGCTAACTGTTTTTTCCTTTCAAACATGTGAATCGCACCAGCCATCACGAACCGGGGTTGGGTTACAATTAAAGCATTCATAAGAGTATCAAAAAATTATTGTTTGATAATTGCCCTGAAAATAGGTGAGAAGTATGTAACTTTTTTAAAGAGTTGTGTAATGATTAAAAACATAAAGGCATGCACTTTTGCTGCATCATAAATCTTTTAATGCTTTTAAATAATTTCAATTTCGGATTAAATCTTGATTTATGTTTTTATTATCAAGCATGAATCATAAATTGGGGTTGCTTGTGCGTGCAGGCAGCCCTTTTTATTTTTAATTATTGGTAGGGAAATGAAGGGAAGGAAACTGTTTCTCTTGCCGGAGATTGTTGAAGCAATCCGAAGTCTAATGTTACCCGAACAAATGTGTGAATCTTGTAACTCCTTTCGCGAGTTGTGTAACACTTTACATTATTATCCAAATCATCTTTGAGGTCAAATTATTTAATTCATCCCTTTCAGCAGTAATCTGCAAATTGAAATCAATAAAAATGAAAAACAAAATTGCAAAGTTCCTTCTCATAGGAATATTTACCACCAGCATTTTACTAATCATAGTATTTACCATAACTATTTTCAGTGGTTGCAACTCGCAACCCCAAAACAAAGAAGTTTTAGAAGCAGAGAATTTAAAGCCGGTAACTACTGAAATGCATGAAATTAAAAATGATGCTACAGCAGATTTAAAAACAGCCATGCGTAAACTTTGGGAAGAC
>JBKJNS010000287.1:0-6809 GCA_046593455.1 Chitinophagales bacterium
CTTTTCATACACAATCAATTTTCGATATTAAATTTTTTGGTAATAAAGTATTTGTCGCTTCAAAAGATGGAACACTTTCAATCTGGTCAGCTGATGATTATGAGTTTGAAAGAGTAATTACCGTGAGTGATGCTGCCTTGCGCACCATTGAATTTAGTATGGAGAAAAATGAAGCTGCAATCGGTTGCAGTGATAATAAAATTTATCTGCTCGATCTTGGTTTATGGAAAGTGAGTGCAATTTTAGAAGCTCCTGAGAACAGTGTTTTCTCTGTTTGTTATTTGGAAAAGAAGAATGAACTCTTAGCCGGTTCGCGTGATGCACAACTTTATGTTTTCGATTCGCGGGATCATCAATTGAAACAACAACTCAAAGCTCATTTGTTCACGATCAATCACATGTTGCATTTGGAAAAACTGAACCTATTGGTAACTGCATCACGTGATAAAACAATACGAATCTGGAGCGCAGAAAACTTTGAACTCATTAAATCTATGGATAAGGAAAAATACAATGGACACATCAACTCTGTAAATAAATTGTTGTGGATTGCTTCGCAAAATTATTTGGTGAGCTGCAGTGATGATCGTTGTGTTATCATCTGGAAAATAGTTTCAGAGGATTAATAAAAAAATTATTCCTCTGTAATTCTATCTTCGCCTCCTCACAATATTTTATTTTAAATCCGCAATCCAAAATCCGAATTCCGCAATCCTATGATTTTATCTGACAGAAAAATTCTTGAAGAAATTGAAAAAGAAAATATCCTGATTGAACCATTTAAACCTGAATGCCTTGGTTCTAATTCTTACGATGTGCATTTGGCAAAATATATTGCTACTTACAAAAACAGAATTCTTGATGCTCGCAAGCACAATGAAATTGATATGCAAATAATTCCTGAAGAAGGAATGACATTGTACCCCGATATGCTTTACCTCGGCGTTACCGAAGAGTACACCGAGACACATGCTCATGTTCCGTTTCTCGAAGGCAAATCAAGTGTTGGTAGATTAGGGATTGATATACATGCTACTGCCGGAAAAGGCGATGTTGGTTTCTGTAATACGTGGACACTTGAGATTTCTGTTCGTCAGCCGGTTCGCATTTATCCGGGTATGCCCATTGGTCAATTGATTTATTTTGTGGTAGAAGGAAGTGTTAAAAATCCTTACAACAAAAAGAAAAATGCAAAATACAATCAGCGAAGTTTAAAACCTGTAGAGAGTATGATGTGGAAGAATAAGTGGTAAACAATATTTAATTTTTTTTTGAGTTTTGAATTCTATGTCAGCAATCTCCGGATTAAAACCTGTTTTATTATTTGCGCTATTAGGCGTTGCCTCCTGTGCTCCTTTAAGGCCCATTGAGTTTCGGTCAGTCACTAATTTTAAAGTGAAGAATTTAACTTCATCACCCGAAATAACAGTGAATCTTAATCTATACAATCCTAATTCAGTTGGTGGTAAAGTCAAAGAATTTAATCTTGATTTATTTTTAAGTGAAAGTCAACTTGCATCTGTTCAACTAAAAAATGTGAGGGTTGCTGCCATGAGTGAATTTGCGTTACCGCTGAGCACATTAACTTCCTATAGCCAGATTGTGAAATTTCTGCCTTCAGGCATTAATAGTTTTTTAGATGGGAAGGATATTCCGCTTAGTTTCAAAGGAACAGTTACCCTTAAGAAATTCCTTTTCAAAAAAACTTTCCCGCTCGAATTTCATGATACCATCAACTCAAAAGATATTCAGTTGAAATAAGGAAGAAACTAAATTCTTTTTACAAAATGGAAAGGAAAGTTATTGATCAAGAAATGAAAACCATTTTATCCCTCAAAATGGATTGCGAATAAAAAAGTTCGTGCCCGCAAACCTCCAAGTACCCTGGAAAATATAAGGTTATCGTCAGGTTTTAAAACATTCCGGGTTCCATATGAAATTTTTATTTCGGGAGAAATTGTTACCAGCGGTAAGTGAAATTCACAACCAACGCCATATTCAAGTGCAACATCATTCTTGTAAACTTTTATAAGTTCTTCCGCTAACCGAGCCGAAGCATTTGATTGCATATCAATGCTGTACTTGAAACCGGCAAGCACATACATTCTAAAATCGTGATAGGGTCGCGAACGGTATTTTAGGTTGAAAGGAAATTCAAGATAAACGGATTCAATTTTTTTAAGAGGGATGGTATCAGTGGTACTCATTTTATACTGGATGCTTCTGTCGGCAAAGGCGAGATTTGGAATAAACCGAAGCTCAAATGCTTTTGAGAGATGATAAGATGCAAGAATACCCAGCCCAAAGCCCGGATTGGTTACAGCATGCGCTTCGAGAATTTCGTTTTGTTCAAAATAGTTTGAATCAAGGGTAACTTTGTAGTTTGAAAAATTAAGTCCGAGAGAAATTCCAAAGTGAAAATTTCTTGCTTCATATTCTCTGTCATCTTCATACACATTAAACTGCGCCAAAGCACAACCGCCATGCAAAAGAAGCAGTGAAGCTGCTACTTTGAAGCACTGTATAATGAGCTTATGCCGAAGGTTAATGGTTTGCATTTTATTGTTTGAAATCCGGAATCACTCAGTACTTTAATAAAGTTATCCCCTTCGGGAAATGCCTCTACAGAGCGATGTAAATAATTATAAGCTTCTTTATCACCAGTGATCCACTTGCCTATGATCGGGCAAACAGCAGTGAAATAAAAACTATAAAGTTGCTTAAATGGGAATGTTTTTGGTTTTGAAAATTCTAAAATAATTAACCTGCCATCAGGTTTTAATACACGATAAATTTCATTCAATCCTTTTTCAAGTGTTTCAAAGTTTCGAACACCAAATGAAACGGTAACGGCATCGAAATTATTGTTTGGGAATGGAAGGTTCTCTGCATCTGCCTGAATTAGTGAGATGATTTTTTCTTTTCCCTCATCTTTGATTTTCTTTCTTCCAACCTCTATCATTTCTTGAGAAATATCAACTCCGATGATTTGTTGCGGGTTCAATTTCACAAGCATTAGTGCAACATCAGCAGTGCCGGTTGCAACATCTAATATTTTCGAAGGCCGGGCATCAGTTAAAAGTTTAAGCATTTTATTTCTCCATTTCACATCAATCCCAAAAGAGAGCAAGCGATTCATCAAATCATACCGGAATGCAATTCGGTTGAACATCATTTCAACCTGCTCTTTCTTTGTCAGTGAAGAATGCTCGTAGGGAACAACCTTTTCTTTAATCACAAAGCAAAGGTAATTCATGCATGGCTAAAGTTTGGTTTCTTTGTGCGCAATCAATAAGGCTTGTGTACTTAAAATGAAAATCACATCAGCAGTTTTTAAAGGAAGTTTTGTTAAGACAGAAATTTGCCCAACTGGCTCTAATCCCGAATTCGCTTTTATCGGCAGATCAAATGTTGGCAAATCATCACTCATAAATATGTTGTGCTTAAAAAAGGACCTTGTAAAAGTTTCCCGCTCACCCGGTAAAACAAGAACCATGAACTACTTTCTTATCAATGAACAAATTCATTTTGTTGATCTTCCCGGTTATGGTTATGCAAAAAGATCGCAGAAAGAAAGAGGAGAATGGGAAAAAATGATTATTGATTATTTGATTAATCGTGAGCAACTCCAATGTGTTTTCGTATTGATTGATTCAAGAGTTGAACCACAAAGATTGGATTTAGAATTTATTGATAAACTCGGTATCAATCAAGTTCCATTCGTTTTGGTATTTACTAAAACAGATAAGCAAAGCAGCAATGAAATTCAAAAAACTATTGCAGCGTTTCAAAAAATAATGTCACAAAACTGGGAAAGCATTCCGCAAACTTTTATAACATCTGCAACCACAAAAAAGGGGAGAGAAGAACTGCTCGATTTTATTTCGCATCCAAAATCGTAATTAACAATAAAAAGAAACTGAATTAATAAATGATATTTAAATCAATTCAGTTAAGCATCCTCAAATTACTTTGTTAGCGCAACTCGATGAAGCAAATGCTTCGGGCTTGGCTTTAAATGCAAAACCCATTGATAAAATGTAGCCCATTGCTTCATGCAGCGCAGCGTTCGATTGAAAGTTCGGGTTTGTGTTAATGTCAACATGAACTTCCATATCCACATCATATTGGTCAAACAGATCACAAAGATGATAGGCAATCTCAACGGACTTTGAGGCCTCAGAAAGCATTCTTTCTTTTATCGACATCTTTTGAGATGTCTTTTCATTGTGAATGAACATGAAGCCACCTCGTTTCTCTTTTAGGAAAACTATTACTGTCGCGAATTCAGTTAAGTTCCCAGTTACCTGAGAGTCGGTGCCAATACAAACTTTTATTTTGTTCCCTTCAGCAAGTTGTTGTTTCAATACATCTTCAACTGCATTATGAATAGAACTCTGAATTCTTTCTCCATTGAATTTCCGCCATTCCATAAAAATTGTTTTATCAAAATTAAGAAGTTGTAGTTCAAAAACATGTTTTGTGGATTCTTCTTCGGAATGAATGGCATGATATGTTTTGTAGTGCCCTTTTTGTATATATTTGTGCCCTCAAAAAAAAATAAAGTAAAATGAAAAAGGATATTCATCCGACATCATACCGGTTTGTGGTTTTTAAGGATATGTCGAACAACGAAACTTTTATTACACGTTCTACAGCTCAAACAAAGGAAACCATCACAATGGAAGATGGTAAAGAATACCCTTTGATCAAGCTTGAAATTTCAAATACTTCTCATCCTTATTACACAGGAAAAATGAAGTTTATTGATTCTGCAGGAAGAATTGATAAGTTTAAAAAGAAATACGCTAAAAAATCTACAGAGGCATAAATAAAATTGAAGCCCTGCAAATTTGTAGGGCTTCTTAATTTGATTGCTATGGCAGAAAAGAATTTTATTCTCTTCGACGATGATTGCCGCGATCATTTACTTCCTTTCACTTTTACCCGACCGGTTGCCGAACTTCGCGTTGGTATACTTACGATTAAGGAAAAATGGCAACGATCACTTAATATTCACCTTACCTATTTCACGCAGGCATATCTGCAGAAAAAGTATCCATTTACAAATAATGGTTTATGCTGTTTTATCAATGGAAGCGTTTTGCCCGATCCAAGGCTGGTTGCTCAGGTTTTATCACTTCAACCTGGTGAGTTAATAGAAGAAAATAATTTTGAACAAACCGGTAAGTCACTGTTAATTGCCTTCTGCGATCATTTTTCAAATGAGGGAATTGATAACTTGCAAATCAATGATCTTGTAAAAGATTTTACCCGAATTGCACCAGCAAATTCGCCCAGAACCATAAGGAGAAAAGAAGACATCTTCATTAAAAATTCTGAGGCTCTTCGCGATGATTATAAGTTGATTACTTATAAGAGAAGGTCTGCAACTATTTATGAATCGAATAAGGTTGTTAACCGCAATAATATTTTTATTGAGGAGGGCGCTAAAGTTGAATTTGCATATCTGAATGCTTCAGCGGGTCCAATTTACATTGGTAAAAATGCTGAGGTAATGGAAGGGGCAATGATGCGTGGTCCCGTTTCAATAGGAGATAAGTCGATTGTGAAAATGGGAACTAAAATTTATGGCGCAACTACAATAGGACCCGTTTGTACGGTTGGAGGTGAGATTATTAATTCGGTAATTCTCGGATATTCAAACAAAGGCCATGATGGATTTTTAGGAAATGCAGTGATTGGTGAGTGGTGTAATCTTGGTGCAGATTCCAATAATTCAAATCTGAAAAATGATTATGGTGAAGTAAAGTTGTGGGATTATGCAACCCGCAGATTTGAACTAACAGGAATGCAATTTTGCGGTCTTATGATGGGCGACCATTCTAAATGCGGAATCAACACCATGTTTAATACAGGAACGGTGGTGGGCGTATTTGTAAATGTTTTTGGAGCTGCATTCCCTCGCAATTTTATTCCATCATTTCAGTGGGGCGGGGCCTCAGGATTTACAGAGTATAAATATGAGAAGGCAATGGAAGTTGCCTCACTTGTTATGCAAAGGAGAAACGTTGAACTCACTGATGCCGATAAGGAAATTCTGCTTCATGTTCATGATCTTGAAATGAAGAAATAGACTATTGAAATTAATTATTTAGCTGCGAAAAAGAATTATTGAGATGAGAAAAAAAATAGTTGCGGGAAATTGGAAAATGAATAAGACTCTTGAAGAAGGAGTAAAACTTGTTGAAGAAACATTGCAATTATTTACTGCACAACCGGCAGATAATGCAATCATGATATTTTGTCCGCCATTTATTGCACTTGAAAAAATTTCTTCAATGGTTGACGGAAAGGCAAATGTTTTTACGGGAGCTCAAAATTGCTATTCAGAAAAATCGGGTGCATACACTGGTGAAGTTTCTGTTTCAATGATTAAATCAGTTGGAGCTAAGTATGTAATTCTTGGCCATAGCGAACGCAGACAATACTTTGATGAAACCAATGAGATGCTTGCACTCAAAACAAATTTAGTATTGTCAGAAGGGCTCACCCCAATTTTTTGCGTCGGCGAATTGCTTGAAGTGCGCGAAGCAAATAAGCAGGAGGAACTGGTCGAAAAACAAATCCGTGAAGGATTGTTTCATCTTTCATCAGATGAATTTAAAAATGTTGTAATTGCATACGAACCTGTTTGGGCTATTGGAACAGGTAAAGTTGCAACTGATGAGCAGGCGCAGGAAATGCATGCTTTCATTCGAAAATTAATAACAGAAAAGTACAGTGCTGAAATCGCAAATGACATTTCAATTTTATATGGCGGCAGCTGCAAACCTTCGAATGCTGCC
>JBKJNS010000486.1:0-4800 GCA_046593455.1 Chitinophagales bacterium
GCAGTCGATCAGGGTCAACCTGTTTCCTTCTTCAACAAGCAGACAACGCATTGCCCACGTGCAAAGATTTTTTTCATCAGCAGGGTTTAATGAATTCCAAACTGATTTTGGAACCACGCCGAACATGGCACCGCCATCGAGTTTAAAATATCCTGTATCAAGTGAGTAGAGTTTCATGTTTGTAAATTGCTAAATGGTTAAATTGCTAAATGGTTGCTCAATCTTTCGAGAGCAAGTTAGTTATTAAAGTATTCAGCAATAAACGAGAGTTTATTTATTGGAGATAATATTTTCCTTTTAATAACTCCGCCGGAGTTTTTTTACTCCGGTGGAGTTAGCACCGAGAAAAATTTAAATGAATAATCAATAGGAAATCATTGAAGATTATTTCTTCAACGAATTTTTTACCATCATCATTTTCACAGCAGATACAGCCGCTTCAATTCCTTTGTTACCCAATTTACCACCGGCACGGTCTTGTGCCTGTTCCATATTTTCGGTAGTGAGCACCCCGAAAACAAATGGAATATTATAGCGAAGATTTAATTCCATCATTCCGTTTGCAACGGCTTGCGAAATAAATTCATCGTGCCGTGTTTCACCTTTTATAATGCAGCCGAGACAAATGATTGCATCTAATTTTTTTGATTCAACCAACATTTTTGCAGCAGCAGGCAATTCAAAACTTCCGGGAACATTGATGCGGTGCAGGTTTTTTTTCTTTGCACCCAATTGCTTTAAAGTTTTATCGCAGCCATCAAACATTGCTTCTGTTATCTCGTGATTCCATTCCGAAACAATAATTCCTACTCTTGCTTCTTTGAGATCGGGAGCATTTTCAAATTTGTATTTCGAAAGATTTTTTTTTAATGAGGCCATAAAAGGTTTTGTAAGAAGAAGATTCAAAGATAACAAGGTGAACTTGCCGGAAAAGTTTTCACATCAGTTTGCAGCTTTCTTAATAATTATTTAACTTTAAGTTTGACCTCATATTCTTGCATCAACAAAATTCTTAAAACAATAATCATTGAAAATTTTCTTTGCAGTTAGTTTTCTATTCTTGGTAATAAGTACTGCTGCGCAAGACAGTAATGCAAATAAGAGTGCATCCAATACACTTTATGGCGAGTTGCTTGGCTCCGGTTTAAGGGTTTCGGTTCACTATGATCATTTATTCAAACTACCACTAAATAATATTTATCTATCAGCAGGTGGTGGCATTGCTCCTTATAGAGAAGGGCAATCATTTGCTTATGTTTATTTCCCCATTCATGGTTTAGTGCTTTATCGTTTTAAAAATTCATTTGCCGAATTAGGTATCGTATGGATTGCAGGAAGACATTGGTCTGGAAGTTTTCTTCATCCAGGCGATTACATCAGTTATAACTTGCAAATGGTTACTCCAAAAGTCGGTTACAGATTTGAATCACCTAACGGTGGGCTTTTTTTTGAAACATCAATTATCTTGTTAGACAATAATCAAAATGATGCTGCATTTATTATTGCCGATTTCCCTTGGTCTCAGCAACTTGAAATCACATATAATGGTCGCTTTTACCCATGGGTAGGTATCAGTGTCGGTTACACATTTAAGCCGCAAATAAACACATCGAACTAAGTTTTACCTTCTCTATATATTCTTGCTTCAACTAAATTCTTAAAATTATAATCATTGAAAATTTCTTTTATACTTTATATATGGTTGATGGCATTAAGTTCCAATGCCCAAGAAAGCAGTGGAACAAAAAGTGCATCCAATACTCTTTATGCCGAAGTGCTTGGATCGGGCATAAGAATTTCTGTTAACTACGATCACTTATTTACATTGCCTCTAAAAAATATTTATTTATCAGCAGGCGGTGGCATTTCACCATATAAGGAAGGTCAATCATTTGCTTATGTCTATTTCCCCATTCATGGTTTAGTTCTTTATCGTTTTAATAATTCATTTGCAGAATTAGGTTTGGTTTGGACTTTTGGCAGACGCTGGTCGGGAAGTTATTTAAATCCCAGTTTCTATCCCGGGTATAATCTTCAAATGTTTACACCTAAGGTCGGATATAGATTTGAACCACCTAAAGGCGGGGTTTTTTTTGAAGCAACTTTTATTCTTTTAGACAATAAACCTGAACAGGAAAGTATTATTACAGGTGATTTTCCATTTTCCGAAGAACTTGAAATAGGATATAATAGTCGCTTTTACCCATGGTTTGGAATTAGCGTTGGATATACTTTTAAACCCAGAATTTCAGTTTCTCAGTTTTCAAATTAAAACTTTAGTATAAGCAGAGAATAAATTTCACTTCAAATCTTTGCTCCAAAACTTATGTAGAAAGTTCTTCCGTCGCCGGGTAAAATTCCGGGACCGGGGTAAGTGTTGATGCGGCGTGTAAAATATTTTTCATTTCCCAAGTTATTAATGCCGCCCTTGCGATTAAATTTTCCAAGGTCAACAACACCATTCAAATCAAAGATGCCGTAAGCAGGTACAATACCTGTAATTCCGTTTGCCGATGATGTTGCATTGGATGCATCACTAAAAGTTTGACTGGTGTAACTGTATTGAAGGGTTAAAGAAAATTTAAGGTAACTCCAGGTAATTCCACTGCGTGAAATTACATCGGGCGCATACTCTAATTTGTTTCCTTGGATGTCAATATTCTCTCCGCTCTTCACAATATTTCCTTTCAAATAAATTGCAGCATCGGTTGATGTGGAGGTGAATAAACTTATGTCGCCGATATTATGAATACCCATCCAGTTCAGCGGATGAAATTCAAGAAATACTTCTACCCCTTTTGCTTCCGTGTTTCCGGTGTTGGTTCTGTAATTATAATTTGCTCCAGCAGAATCTATCAAGGTAATAGTGCCAACACGATCGGCGTAGTAGAGATAATAAAGTCCACCATCAAATCTCAAAATGTCTTTGATGTTACCGCGAATTCCAAGATCGGCCTGGTAGCCGTGTGAATCCTTTATTTCAAAGTCAACTACATCGAGTGTTGAAGAAGGAACCAAATCGGAATACAAAACAGGTTTGTATGCTTGTGAAACATTTGCATACATATTTATTTGATTTGAAAAATTATACTGCGCACCACAACCAATGAGCGGGATTTTATTTATACGGTCATAATTAAGATCCTGAGGGAGATAGTTTATGATGCCTGTAGAGACAGTTTTTAATGCATCGAGTCGCAAACCCGGAGTGAGCGAAAGATTTTTTGTAAAATGAAAAGCATTCTCGGCAAACACAGCAACATTGGTAGTTGTAAAAGTTAAATCGGTGAGGTAAGGTGAGGTGAGTGATAAATCAAAATCGGTTCCAGTGGTTCCTTCTCCTCTTTGTTGCCTGTGTGTTTGAGTACTTGAGAACCGGATACCTGCAGATAAAAAACTTGTTTGTTTCATCAACGAATATTTCTGCAAGATGCGTGCTTCAGTTGCAAAACTGTTGTAGTAATCACGATCTACCTGGCGCGGTGCAAATTGTAATGTTGCAGCATTAATTGTATCAGCTATTGTTGGAGCTGCAATAAACATTACACTGTTGCGCTGCCCCATTATATAATTGGCAAGCAATGAAAGCGAAGTCTTTTCATTGAGCTTTAAGCTTACTGTTAGTGCAGGAATATTAAAATTGGGCTGAAAGTAATTTCTGGTGCGTGTGCTTTGGTATGGATTTTCATTAAACATTGAATCGGTTAAACCGCCTGCTAACTGATCTACATAATACATTCTTGAAAACTCAAATCGAGCATTTAATTTCTCCGAAAATTTATACCCTACAGAAGCATAGTAGGAGTAATTGTAGTAGGCACTGTAATCACGGTAACCCTGCGAACTGCGATAGTTGAAATAAGAATAGTAATTCCATTTACCCACAGTTCCTCCAATAGAATTAAAAGTGGAGAGCAATGCATTTGAACCTAAAGTTTGCTGCGTTTGAAAAGCAAATTTTTTATCAGCATCACCTTCGCGCATAATATAATTGAGCAAGCCGCCGAACTGCGGGCCGTATTGCAGTGAAGCACTGCCGCGAATGAATTCAATTTTTTTTACGCCTTCCATTGCAGGTGCATAATGCGCTTCGGGGTAACCAAACAAATCGGAGTTCACCACATTTCCATTTTGGCGCACATTCATCTCAATACTGCGGTGCGGATTTAAACCACGTGTTGCAACATTTACCTGTGTGCCCGATCCGTCAAAATCCCAAATGGTAATGCCCGGTACTTTTGCAAAAATTTGCCGCGCAACCACTTGTGAAGTATTGCTGTTTTGCCGGTCCATTTGTATCACATCGTTTCTTTTGGCAACATAAATCATGGTGCCTTCGGTCTCGGGCATCCGCTGCACGGTATTCACTTCCTTTAAACCAATAATCACTGCTTCATTTAATATATGTGCATCGGGTTCAAGTGAAATATTTATTTGCAAAACATCTCTGCCACTCATGGTAATTTCTTTTTCAAATTTTTTATACCCGAGGTAAGTACAGATGAGTTTGTAATTTCCTTCAGCCACATTTTTTAAAATGTAGCTACCATCAGCATTGCTTAGTGAATTGTATTTTGTATTAAAAAGAAAAATACTTGCAGCATCTAATTTCTCGCCGGCAGCAGAGGTAACAATACCTTTGATGTTAGCCGTGTTAACTTGTGCATTAATTTTTTGAAATGAAAAAAGAAGGACAGTAAATGAGAAGATTAGTTGAAATGAAGAATATTGTTTCATAGACATCCTTTAATTAAGTTTTATTACCTCATGCAAAATTAATTTGATTGAAGAAATCATATA
>JBKJNS010000514.1:0-3326 GCA_046593455.1 Chitinophagales bacterium
TGTAGGCGTATACAATGTATTGCTCGGAAAAAGTTATGGAGAAATTGCCGCTGAAAGCAGAACCAATCATAAGAGTCAGGGTTTTGGTTCGCTAAAAAATCGCGGCGAGCAAATGGAATATTTTAAAACCATTTTGGGTGATGCCCCAAAAATTGATTTAATGGATGGAGTAAATACTTCATGGTCGCGCATTGGCGATCATTCAGAAATACAAACTAAGATTAACAACATCATCGCTTCCTTTTATTCACAAAATCCTTCTACATCTGTCAATGATTTGATTACAATTGATGCATTGATAAAAAAATTACCCGATGGTTATTGGAAAACACAAAAGCAAAAAGAGGCAGCACAATTAATTCTTGCGAGTGCAGGAATTTGGTTCGAAGCATATTCGAATTCAATCGCTGTTTCACCTTCGCAAAATCTAGATTGGAATTTTCAGGCAATCAACAGAAGCAATATTTCTGTAACACTAAATTCAGTTTCATTACAGCAGTTTGATACTGCAATGAATAAAAATCTTACAGGCAATCAACTCTTTTCTTACCGGCATTCGCAATCACTCAACGCAAACACAACCATCACGCAACCATATTGGTTAGTGAACGAAAAAAGTTTGGGTACATTTAATTTTACCGATCAAACATTGGTTGGCAAACCCGAAAATGATCCGCCGGTTGTCGCTTACTTTAAATTCAATATTGCCGGAAGTGATTTTACTTTTTCGCGATCGCTTGTATATAAATATGAAGATGCAGTAAAGGGAGAAATCTACCGCCCGCTCGAAGTTGCTCCTGCTGTAATGGTAAATATTGAAGAGCCGGTTTATGTTTTCAGTAGCAATGCACCGAAAGAAATTAAAGTGAATTTGAAATCTGCCATTGCAAATGCAAAAGGAACAGCAAAACTTAGTGTACCTGCGGGATGGAAAATTTCTCCTGCTGATTTTTCTTTTGAACTGAAAAATTCAGGTGATGAAATATCAGTAACATTTTCAGTTACACCACTTGGAGGAAATATTTCATCTGCTGTTGATACACTCAATGCAATAGTTGAAATGAATGGCAATACTTATAACCGCGGCGTTAAGACAATTGCTTATGATCACATTCCTGCCATCACCATTTTTCCTTTTGCAAAATCGAAATTGGTTACGGTGCCTTTGAAAATTACAGGTAAAAATATTGGCTATGTAAAGGGCGCCGGTGATCTGGTTCCCGAAATGTTGCAACAGGTTGGCTACAAGATAACGATGCTAAGTAATGATGAAATTGCTTCCGGGAATTTGCAGCAGTACGATGCCATCATCACAGGTATTCGTTTATTCAACACCGATGAAAGAATAAAAAACCTCAATGAAAAATTATTTGAGTATGTAAAGGATGGCGGCACATTGGTTACACAATACAACACCACTGCAGATTTAATCACAGAGAAAATGGGACCTTATCCTTTCAAAATTTCACGGGATCGTGTTACAGATGAAAATGCAACTGTGAATTTTATTGATCCTAAAATTCCAATATTAAATGTTCCAAATAAAATCACTTCAAAAGATTTTGATGGCTGGATTCAGGAACGTGGATTGTATTTTCTAACTGCCATTGACAGCAACTACCAAAAAGTTTTTACCATGAACGATCCAAATGAAAAACCTTTAGATGGTTCACTTATTGTCGCTAAATATGGGAAAGGAAAATACGTTTACACCGGCTTGTCTTTCTTTCGCGAATTGCCTGCGGGAGTGCCTGGTGCATACAGGTTGTTTGTGAATTTGATTTCGAAGAATGAAAATTAAATTATCAAATGCCAATTAAACTTCTCTTCTTTGGTTCATGTGTTGATGCTTCGGGAAATTCCGAAACAGAAAACTCTTTCGTTGAAAACACCGCTCAATTGCTCGAACAACTTTTTCTTCAGTACCCCAAATTAAAAAATCACAAATTCAGCATTGCAGTGAATCATAAAATTATCAATGGAAATATTGAATTGAAAGATGGTGATGTGGTGGCATTGATTCCGCCGTTCTCAGGTGGATAGCTTGGTGAACAAATTGGATTTACCTTTGACAAGAATTTTTCAAAGGAAAGTTCAAAATTCAAAAAATAAAATTTCCCAAAGGGATTCCCTTGGAACAAATAAGGTTCAAGATTAAACTTTCAAAAAATTCTGAGCGCTCTTTAAAGTTTTGAAATTTTGAATTTTTCGATTTGTAATTTTCTTGTTCCAAGGGAATCCCTTTGGGAAAATTTGAAGTTTGCAATTTGAAATTTAATTCCAACAACATGCTCACAGACGGTTTCGGTCGCATACATGATTACCTCAGGATCTCGCTCACAGATCGGTGTAATTTCCGTTGCCTTTATTGCCTGCCTGCCGATGAAGAAAGTCATCTTACTTCAAGCAGTAAAGAAAGAATGACTGCAGAAGAAATTGATCGCATTGCGGGAATATTTGTGGAGCATGGTGTAAAAAAAATTCGTCTTACCGGCGGTGAGCCGTTGATTAGAAAAGATGCAGCAGAAATTATTGAGCGCATTGCAAAGTACCCTGTTAAAATAGCGATCACAACGAATGGAATGTATGTGGATCAGTTTATTTCTGTCTTCAAAAAAACAGGATTGAAATCGGTGAATGTGAGTTTAGATTCTTTACAGGAAAATAAATTCAAGCAGCTTACAAACCGAAATGAGTTTGCAAAAGTGAAATCGAATATTGACCTTTTGCTGCAATCGGGTTTTCATGTAAAGGTGAATATGGTGGTAATGAAGGAATACAATCACCATGAGATTTCTGATTTTGTAGAGTGGACTAAAAATAAAAATCTTCATGTGCGCTTTATTGAGTTCATGCCGTTTCCGCAGAACAAATGGCAACCTGAAAAACTGATCACGCACAAAGAAATTTTAGAAACCATCACCAATTGTTTTCATTCTATCGAAAAATTACAAGATGATAAACACGATACAACAAAAAGGTACCGCGTAAAAAATTATGCGGGAACATTTGCAGTCATAAGCACTATGAGCGAACCGTTTTGCAGTGGTTGCAACCGATTGCGTTTAACATCAGATGGTAAAATGCGCAACTGTCTTTTCGCAAAAACAGAAACCGATTTGCTTACACCTTTTCGCAATGGAGAAAATATTGAACCACTCATTCGTGATAATCTCATGCGCAAACATTATATGCTGGGTGGAAACAATGATGAACAATGGGCACAACACCAAACAGCATCGCATGAGCGCATGATGATGGGGATTGGAGGATGAAACTTATTGCGCAGTGAAAAATTTAAACACAGAGAAACAGAGTAACGGAGT
>JBKJNS010000033.1:0-2958 GCA_046593455.1 Chitinophagales bacterium
GGATGGATTAGTTGAGGAAATGGATAAGAAACTAAAAAACTTTCAAGGTATCGTTTACAATTACTCGCAACCAATTATTGATAATGTTGCTGAATCAGTTGCAGGAATTAACGCATCCAACGCCATTAAAATTTATGGTGATGATCTGAATATGTTAGATGAACTGGCAAACAAAGTAATAGATCAGGTTAAAGACGTGGAAGGAATAAAGGACGTAGGGATTTTAAGGAATGTAGGGCAACCCGAAATAAGCGTTTTATTTGATGAGGAAAAAATGGCGATCTATGGTGTACAGAAATCGGAAGCTCAAAGCTTAATTGAAATGGCTATTGGCGGTAAAACAGCTACACAGAAGTATGAGGGAGAACGCAGATTTGATATTAGGGTACGCTATCAAAAAGATTATCGAAAAAATGAAGAGGATATAATGAACCTAATGGTTCCAACGCTAAGAGGTGGCTCAATACCCTTAAAAGAAATTGCAACCGTTAAAACAATAACCGGCCCTGCTTTCATTTACAGAGATAACACTAAGCGATTTATTGGTGTAAAATTTTCAATTCGTGAAAGAGATTTGGGTAGCACAATTGCAGATGCTCAGAAAAAGGTAAACGATAATATTAAGTTGCCTGAAGGGTACGATATTGGATGGACAGGCGAATTTGAAAATCAAGTAAGAGCAACGCAACGTTTATCACAAGTAGTTCCAATTAGTTTGATCCTAATTTTTGTTTTACTCTTTATCATGTTCGGTAACATACGAGATTCGTTGCTTGTACTGGCAAATGTACCATTTGCCTTAATTGGAGGGATTATTGCTTTACATTTAACAGGAATGAATTTTGGAATATCTGCTGGTGTTGGCTTTATAGCTTTGTTTGGTATATGTATTCAAAACGGAGTGATTTTGATTTCCGAGTTTCAAAATAATTTAGCTAAAAAAATGCCTTTAACAACCTCTATACTAAATGGAGTTCAAACACGAACCCGACCAGTAATAATGACCGCTTTAATGGCTGCAATAGGGCTTCTGCCCGCCGCTCTATCAACTGGAATAGGATCAGAGTCTCAAAAACCATTGGCAATTGTAATCATTGGTGGATTAGTCACGGCAACAATATTTACACTCTTGATTTTCCCTATTTTCTATTATCGTTCCATAAGGAAGAAACATCTAAACGATGGAGCCTAACTAAAAACTATGAGAATATGTCAATCCATATATAAAATCCCTAGGAGGCAATCCTGTTGTAGTAATGTATTTTCGTTGAAACAGAAAATACCCTTCAATATAATCTCGTTTTGTTAAAGAGTACTCCATTCCTGCATAAGATCTTGAACGGCTAATATAAAAACCCATGTATTTTGTATAAATTGGAAGATTTATTTCTTCTGCAAGATAAAATTGAATACGTTTATTGACTTCGTATTTTACAGTTAGTTTATTACGATCAAAAAACTGAGGCGTATTACTTTTTTCGGAGTTCGCTGTTATTTTATTTTGTTCTTGAATAAGGTTGCGATAAATAAAATTAAATCTATTCACTCGTTTTTTTACTAAAAAACCAAAATAAATTTGTTGACGGTATCTATATGCACCATTTAATTTCCGAACACTTCCGTAAACGTAACCCCCCTGCACTTTTATATGTTTATTCAGTTTATACGATAGTTCAGCATTAGCATTTAACTGGCTGAATTCAGAAATATTGTTGTTAAATCTGTTTTGTAGAATTAATTGGCAGGAACAAAGTGATAATATAGCTTTTTCATGAAACTGCTTTCTCTTGTACAAGGGTTGAAAGGGGAAGTAATATTATGTCACTCTTATTACTTCCTTCTTTTGACTCATTTAAGAGAGCTTAAGTATGAGCTTATTTTAAAGAGTAGACTTATCCTAATTAGAAAGGTTACTCCAGATCCGTCTCATAAACAAAAGCAGGATTTGATATATTTTTAACTGCCAGTATATAGCTGATAGATAATTATTACTTTGTTTTCGACTCGTTGCTGTCAGAAATCAAAGCCTGAATTAAATTCAAAGTATCTCGTGATCCTGTATCTTTAAAGTTTAAGGGCTTTACAATGTAACCATGAACCTCCAAATTTGTTGCGGCAAGTTTGTCATACTCTTCAGCAGACGTGGTTAAAATAAAAATTTTAATACTCTTTAAACTATAATAGTTTTTTACTATCCGCAAAAACTCAAGGCCATTCATTTTTGGCATATTTATATCAAGAATAATAATGTCCGGAAAGATTTTTCCCTTTTCAGGAATGCCTCCTGTAAGCATAGCAAGGCCATCCACTCCATTATGCGCAACATGAAACTCAAATTCAGAGTGAAGTTTTTTTAACGCTCTTTTAACACTCTCCACGTCAAGATAGTCATCTTCTATTAATAATATTGTCTTTTTCATGTATTATGTTGTCTTAATTTTTGGCCATGTAAATCTAAAAGTAGTTCCTTTTCCGAGTTCTGATTCAACTACAATTGCTCCTTTGTAATCTTCAATAATTTTTTTCACTATAGCAAGTCCTACACCAGTACTTTCAAATGCATCACGCTCCTCTAGGGTTTGAAAAATGATAAAAATTTTATCAAAATACTCCCTTTCAATACCAGGGCCGTTATCTGTAACAGAAAACTCATAATGATCATTTTTGTCTTTTCCGCTAACTATTATCTCAGGTCTTTCGGTTTTATTATGCTTAAAGGCATTGCTTATAAGATTTGAAAACACTTGTTCAAGCAAAAGTTTCTCTGACTCAATAACAGGTAAATCTCCCTGGATTTTTAGTAAGCCATTTTTAGGAACGATTGATTCTTTTATTTCAGAAACAAGTTTGGCGACATCAATCTTTTCGATATCTCTTTTGATCTTTCCGATTCGCGCATATTCAAGCAATCCATTGATCATCCTTTCCAATCTTTCGGTGCGGCCTTTGATTAATAAT
>JBKJNS010000360.1:0-3563 GCA_046593455.1 Chitinophagales bacterium
ACGTAAAAGGAAAGTATGCCGAGCTTACAATGGGTAAAGGAAAATTAATTATTGCAGGTACGCTTGGATTATCAACTCCTGTTTCAAAATATCTTGTTGATTTTGGTCCACTCAATATCGGCAACGGAACCACCAATCTTAATTACCGTCAATTGTTTGAATACAAATTTGATATGGGATTTTTCATTGATGCAAAAGCAAACTATACTTACCGTTCGAATGTGCCTGATATCCATCGCGGTGAATTTTACTTTGACAATGGTGAGGCGTATTATTCAAATGAAGTTTATGTTCCCAACCAATTTGATTGGGGAGCGGCTGTAGGCTATAAGAAAACAAATTTTCTTATTGAAGCCGATTACACCGCTAACTATACCCTTGGCGGAACAGACATTCGCACATGGGATGCAGGATTCCCAACCAATAAAGTTAATTACACAACTGTATATGGAAGAGTTGATTACTACATGAGCAATCCACAGGGCTTAAATTTTTCTTTGAATGCCGGCTATACGCTCTCGGGCAGAAATACAGGCAAACCCTACTTCTTCAATATCTCAGTCAACTATTTGTTTGGACTCTGGAAAAAAGTTGCCCCTGTTGAATAATTTTTCTTAACACGCTAAAAAAAATCAAAATGAAAAACAAAATAATCTTAGTATCAATAGTTGCCATCCTCACTGTAGTTGCAGGATGTAAAAAAGAAATTTTACCGGGAATGGAATACACTTCTTATTCTTTTGCCTCTGTTGATGAAGACGGCGGAGATTGGAAACCAATTTACCTTACCTCTAATACACAGGTGGTAGTTAATGCACCAACCGATCCAACATCTGCAGAGTATCTTGATGAATTAAGCTCAGTCAAATCCATAAGCGCAAGTCTTACTTCAGATCAAAAAGAAATCCTTGATCATTGGTCAACCAATGGTGTAATCAAATGGAATGAAGTTGCAATGGAACTTGTGGCAAAATACTTTTTGTTTCCGGCTCCCAATGCAGATGGTACTTATCCTTGGCCCAGTTCGGCTGCACCAAGCGTATATCCATACTATCCTTTATCATCACCGCCTTATGCAAGCCGCGCCTATGCTTATTTGAGCGCCGGCACATTTGATGCCTTGATCGAATGCTGGCATTATAAATACCAATATAACCGTATGGCTCCATCATCATACGATGCATCGATCACAACCAATCTTTCTGTTTCATCATTGCCTTCTTACCCATCAGAAGATGCTGTAATAGCGGGTTTCTCCAGAACAATTCTTACTTTCCTTTTTCCTCTTGAAGCAAGCTATCTTACACAACTTGCAAAAGATCATGAAGATAGCCGCCTCTACGCAGGTTCCAATGTGATCAGCGATATTGTTGCAGGTGATTCATTAGGAAAAAAAGTCGCAAATCTTTTTATTAGCAGAGCTAAGGGTGATGGAATGAAGAACACCTTAGGTACAACAGCACAATATGACTCGATTTATGCGGTATGGAACGCTTCACCCACCACAGTATGGTCAAGTCTTGAAGTTCCGAAACGTCAACCCTTTGCAATTAATTTTGGACATGTCTTGCCTTGGACAATTACCAAAGCAGATGTTACAACCACCTATCGTTTACCTGCGCCACCTGCAGTTGGCACTCCCGAATTTCAAGCTGCATTAGACGAAGTGCTTTATTACAGCAAACATGCAACTAAGGAAGAACAGAACATAGGATTCAAATGGGATGACGGACAAAGTACCTATTCACCTCCGGGACACTGGAATGCTATTGTTGCTCCGTACATTCATGATGCAGCAATGAATCCTTTGCGGGCAGCACGAGTTCTCGCATACATGAACATGTCTATGGAAGATGCTGGTATTGCAGTTTGGGATAATAAATACTTTTATTATTGTTGCCGTCCCACAAACGCAAATCCTGATATTAAAACTATTATGGGTGTTCCTGGTTTTCCTGCGTACCCCTCGGGGCACAGTGGCTTTTCTGCGGCTGCAGCTACAGTTCTTGGTCATTTCTTTCCATCTGAAGCAGGTGCATTTATGGACATGGCAAATGAGGCGGCCCTATCGAGATTATATGCTTGCATCCATTTCCGCTATGATTGCGATGCGGGAATTACGCTCGGAACCAATGTTGCACAAAAAGCAATTGATTTAGCAATCGCCGATGGCGGTGAGTAAAGGAATTACTTTAAACGAATACCTATAAAAAAACAAAGCCTGCAAGAAAAATTGCGGGCTTTGTTTTTTTATAACTTCACTTTTTCTGCCGTTTGTGAATCTTTAGATCAAAAGCAACGATGGTGTTTTATTTTCGCAGCCGCTATCTTCAACAGAATAGATAATTAAAATGAAACGTTTACTTCTCATCCTTTCACTGTTTTATTGCTCTGGACTTATTGCTCAGGCTCCCATCTTCACTGTATTTCTTATTGGCGATACGGGGGAACTCAAAGATTCAAACGTAACATTTAATATTCTTCAGGAGCAAATGCTTTATAAACCAAACAGCACTGTTATTTTTCTTGGCGATAATATTTATCCTAACGGACTGATTGAAAGAAAGCGTGATCATCATTCGCATGAGATCATTTTAAAACAACTAAGAATGTTCAATAATTATCCTGGTAATGTATTCTTCATTCCGGGAAATCATGATTGGGCAAACTCCAAAAAGTATTCAGAGGGAAAAGCAAGACTGGGTAATGAAGAAAGATTTATTGAAAAATATTTTAAGGACAGCACCACTGTTGCTAACCGCGATATTCAAACATTTCTTCCATCTGATGGGCAACCGGGTCCGGCACAATACAGGCTCTACGACGGGAAATTAAAAGTGATTTTCATTGACACACAATGGTTCATGTACCTCGGTTATAAAACACCTACTCCGGCACTGGAAGATTCCACAAGAAGATTTTTTGCAAGACTTGATCAGTTGCTCGCAGATGCAAAACAAAATAATCAGCAAGTATTAGTTGTGGGACATCATCCTATTTATACCAACGGATCTCATTCTAAATTACGGAAGTCACCGGGATTTATCAAGCGATGGAAATTCCAGGATCTTACAGGTAAAATTTATTCAGGGCTGGCGCATAATATGGACTCAGTATTTAAAAAATATCCGGGACTTATTTATGCAGCAGGTCATGATCATATTCTCGAATATTTCAGAAATAATGGCAATGAATATATCGTAAGCGGATCAGGTAGCAAAACAACTTCCTTCTCTAAAAAACATCCTTTCAATCCTGCAGATCCATACCATGTAGTTGCGCAATACATTGAACAGGGCTTCTTTACTGTCGATTATTTTAAAGATGGCAGTATAAGAATTGCATTGATTCTTGCCTCGGGCCAATCTGTGCCTATGATAAACTGATGTCTGTTCAAAAAATTTATCAGATGAAACTGATCGTTCTTTCTCATCCGGTAAATAACTATTTAAGCTAATTTTTCGTACAAAAATATTCGCCTTAGTTTTTCTTAATCTTAAACTCTACCCTATGAAAAAGCTTTTTCTTCTCACCATTTTCACTTTTCCCATCCTGTTCGGCAG
>JBKJNS010000418.1:0-3896 GCA_046593455.1 Chitinophagales bacterium
CTCTTGAATTGTATGCAAAAGAAAAAGCACGACTAAGAAAAACAGGAACCACCATAGACGATTTTGATTTATTGATCGGCGTAACCTCCGTTACGCATAACTTAACAATGGTGACAAAGAACACAGACCACTTTAAAGCAATAAATGGAATTGCTCTTGATGACTGGACTAAATAGTCAGCCCTCAAAAAGTCATTTTAAGTTTATTTCGAAGCTGAATGCCGGCTGAAAGTTGAAACAGCAGAGGAGTGATCGTAGTTGGAAATGAGAATAGAAAAAAGAGAGAAGAATTATTTTTTTTTCAAGGAGAGTGAATAAGAAATAAGAAATTTAGTAGCATAAGTTCATATCACAATTACAAGACGTAAGCAACATTTGTTGAACCAATGTGAATAATCCCCACACATTTATTTTCCTTCTTGCCGCCGCATTCAATTCAAGTAACTTTGCAGCTAATTACAATTACTCTGTGCCCGACATCATTCGCCAACTCCCCGATTCTATTGCCAACCAGATTGCTGCAGGTGAAGTAATACAACGCCCTGCCTCTGCTGTGAAGGAATTAATGGAAAATGCTTTGGACTCGGGTGCCACACACATTAAGCTGATAGTAAAAGATGCAGGCAAGCAACTCGTGCAGGTGATTGACAATGGTTGCGGCATGAGCGAAACCGATGCGCGCATGAGTTTCGAGCGGCATGCGACTTCGAAGATTGCAACTATTGATGATCTGTTTGCCATTCGCACCATGGGATTTCGCGGCGAGGCACTGGCATCCATTGCTGCCATTGCACAGGTGGAATTAAAATCGAAACGCAAGGAAGACACACTTGGCACCTTGATAGAAATTGAAGGCAGCGAAGTAAAAAAACACGATGCCATTCAAACTGCTGACGGCACCAGCATTGCCATCAAAAATTTATTTTACAATGTGCCGGCGCGCAGAAATTTTTTGAAAGCAAATCCTGTTGAGATGCGACATATCATTGATGAATTCCAGCGCATCGCTATTGCGAATCCCGAAGTGCATTTTGAATTGCATCACAATGGTCTGTTGGTTTTCGGTTTACCAATAACAAACTTGCGGCAGCGCATCGTGAATATTTTAGGCAATCATTACAATGAAAGACTGGTGCCGGTAGAAGAACAAACGAGTGTTGTAAATATTTTCGGCTTCATCGGCAAACCGGAGTCGGCAAAAAAAACAAGAGGCGATCAGTTCTTTTTTGTGAACCGCAGATTTATCAAGAGCGCATACCTGAATCATGCAGTGGTAAATGCTTATGCCCAGTTGTTGCAGAAAGATGCATTTCCGCTCTATGTAATTTTTATGGACATTGATCCAACCAAGATTGACATCAATGTGCATCCAACAAAACAGGAAATAAAATTTGATGATGAAAAAATTATTTATGCATTTGTGAATGCTGCTGTAAAACGCGGGCTTGCAAAATTTTCTATTACTCCTACTTTGGATTTTGACCGCGAAACTGCTTTTGATAAACTCGAAGCGTTCTCAAATTTCCTTCCTCCAAAGCCTTCTTCGCAAACAATAAACACACGGCAAGATTATTCTCCGCCGGTTATTGAAAAAAATATTTCGCCGGTTGAAATAAATTTTTTGAAGAAACCACCGGTGCGAAACTGGGAGCAGCTTTATGAAATTGCGCGCAACAAAGAATCAACAACGGTTACGGTACCGAGTGAAATCACGAATGGAAATAATGAAGAACATTCGATTGCGATTGAAGATTTTACGGAGAAACAGTCAACACCATTTCAGTTGCACAACCGATATATTGTTTCGCAAATCAAGAGCGGCTTCACACTTATTAATCAGCAGGCAGCGCATGAAAGAATTTTGTTTGAAAAATATTTAAAAGGATTACAGCTCAATAATCTTTCAACGCAACAACAACTTTTTCCAGAGACGATTGAAGTAGCACCAACCGATGTGGTATTGCTGAATGAATTACTCCCTGAATTAAAAGCGCTCGGTTTTGATATGCAGGAATTCGGCGGCAACTCATTCGTGGTGCATGGTCTTCCCTCAGATATTAAAAACGGAAACGTAAAAGAGATTGTAGAAAGTTTTTTAGATGAATACAAGCAGAGTGCATCACAAACAAAATTTGATAAACGCAATCAACTTGCTTACTCCATGGCAAAACGTGCTTCGATAAAAAACGGAGATTCATTAGGCGAAAAAGAAATGCGCAACTTAATTGATCAGCTCTTTGCCTGCGAAACGCCCTATGTTGCTCCCAATGGCATGCTCACGATTGTAACTTTTGATTTAAATGAAGTGGCGGGGCTTTTTGAAAAGGGGAAATAGTTGTTGGTTGTTAGTTTATACTTTTCAAATTGCAGTTTAAACTTTTCCAAGTTTAAAACTTTGGAAAAGTTTCTTCTACCTAAACATCTACATATTCAATTTACCTATTTCCTATTTTTCCTGATTATCGAAAGGCACTTTCAATTTTCCACTTTCAATTTTCAATTTCCTCTCCCAATAAGTTATAAATTCGCCGACTCTACACCACAACCTTATGACTGAGTTCAGAGCATCGCAATACAATCGTTTTCCTACTGTTGTAAAAAATCTTTTGATCATTAATGTGCTGGTTTATGTTGCCTGCATTGTACTCAACACGCAATTCAAGTTTGATCTCTCTAACATTTTTGCATTACGCTATCCTACGTCTGAATATTTTAAGCCCTACCAATTAATTACGCACCTGTTTACACATGCATACTTCAATCCATCAAGTGGCAGCATAATCATTTATCACATTCTGTTTAACATGCTTGGCTTATGGATGTTTGGTGCACCGCTCGAAAATTTTTGGGGTGCAAAAAGATTTTTCATTTTTTATTTTTTCTGCGGCCTTGGCGCTGCATTGCTTTATTTAGGTGTGCAGGGAATAGAAATTTATCACATGCAACAGTTAGTAAATGATTACGCTCAGCATCCGGATAGTGCTGCATTTGCAACCTTGCTCGAGAAGCTCGGCGGAGGTATCAATTATTCAGCACTTCAGAATTTTATTACTGCATGGAAGGCAAACCCCGGCGATTCCAGCTATGCGAAGGAATCAATTGATGCAGCACAAAGTTTTATTACCGGCTTAAAAAACACTCCCGTTGTGGGAGCATCAGGTGCAGTTTACGGTGTTTTGCTTGCGTATGGAATGATGTTTCCAAACACAGAAATCATCATGTTATTTTTTCCAATACCAATAAAAGCAAAATATGCTGTAATTTTATTCGGCGCTTTGGAATTGTTTCTTGGTGTTACAGGATTTCAACCGGGCGTTGCGCACTTTGCGCATTTAGGCGGAATGATATTCGCTTTCATTTTAGTAAAGTATTGGAATAAAACAAACAGAAGCAGTTTCTACTAATGAGCAACGTAATCTGGAAAGAAATCAGAAGCACCTTTCAGCGCAATGATAGCATGGTCTATCAACTTGTGTTGGTGAACGCTGTAATTTTTTTATTTCTGCAATTGTTGCGGTTGCCAATGTATTTGATCAACCTTGATTTTAACATTACAGCATTTACTAATGATCTTGGATTGCCTGCAAGTTTCACAACATTGTTGCATCAGCCGTGGACAATGTTCACCTACATGTTCACGCATTTCGAGTTCATGCACATTGTTTTTAATTTACTCTTACTTTTTTGGTTTGGAAAAGTGCTCACTGAATTTGCTGGCCATCGCCGCTTGTTACCTGTTTATTTATTAGGAGGAATCTGTGGCGGATTTTTCTACATGATAGCTTATAATATCTTCCCGGTATTTGATGATTCTGTAAATGAAGCAAGAGCTTACGGTGCATCGGCCAGTGTGATGGCAATTATTTTTGCCGCAGTTACACTGGTACCGGATTACAC
>JBKJNS010000049.1:0-3639 GCA_046593455.1 Chitinophagales bacterium
TGTTAGAAATGTTTCATCACTTACTCCCAAGAGTATGCAACGTGATGCACATGGAAGATTGATGTTTGCAAGCGACCCTGATTACTGTTGCTTCCTTAATAAAACACAACCGATGGAACCCATACTTGCCGAATTCGATGTGTGGATCAATGGCGTGCGTGCCGATCAAAGTGATGTGCGTAAAAATTTTAAAACAGAATCGCCGGCGCCATTCAACACCGTTCGCTTTCACCCCATGCTTGACTGGAACCCTAAAATGATTTTTGAATATCTGAAAGAATATAAAATACCACATCATCCACTCGAAGAGAAAGGATATTTCAGTATTGGCTGCGAACCCTGTACAAAAAGAATTGATATGAATGCCGATGCAGGGGAAGGAAGATGGTTTGGTTTAAAGAAAACTGAATGTGGTTTGAATACTGATTTGGTGGAGCAGAAATAATGAAGTGGTGCTTTGACTTTAAGTCCGGACACCACTTTTTAATTACATTAGCATAAAATATAATTGCCATGAAAAAGGTTTTAACTTTTCTTCTTGTATTCATTTCTTCCATTCAGTTTTCTAAAGCACAACTCTTTGTTGATACTGCATATACTCCTCAACAAATGATACAGGATTTTTTTGATACCAACGGTGTAACCATCAGCAACATCACATACAATGGAGTAAACGCTGCTGTAGGTTTCTTTGATGCCGGCAGCACAAACCTTGGAATTAATGCAGGCATTATGTTCACGAGCGGATCAGCTTTTAATGCTGTGGGTCCGAATGTTTCTTCGGGAATTACAACCGACAATCAATCTGCCGGTGATCCAGATCTTGACGACTTATCTTTATTTCCAACACATGATGCATCGGTAGTGGAATTTGATATTGTACCTGTTGATGACACACTTTTCTTTAAATATGTTTTTGGTTCAGATGAATATACCGAATGGGTGAATACTTCTTTCAATGATGTGTTTGGGTTTTTTCTTAACGGCCCGGGTTACACAGGAGAAAATATTGCACTGGTACCGGGCACTAATCTTCCTGCTTCAATTAACAATGTGAACTGCCTTAATGGTTCACCTTACTATGTTTGTAATGATCCTAATAATTTTCAATGTCCCGATACCTTTAACTGCCCAACTGATTATCTTGTTACTACAATTGAGTATGACGGATTCACAAAACCACTTTCTATTTTTGCAATTGTTACACCTAATGAAAGTTATCATGTAAAAATTGGAGTCGCTGATGCTTCTGATGGCGTTCTTGATTCAGGTGTTTTTCTTAGTATCGAAAGCTTGGATGGTGGTGATTCCCTCGCTGCACACTCAGATCACAGCAAAGAGGAAAATGGCAATCAGGTAATTTTTCATGATCTTTCAAAGTATGCTTCTCATTGGTATTGGGATTTTGGTGATGGCACATTTTCAAATGAAAGAAACCCAGTTCACACTTATAATAATTTAGCTGACAGCGTTTATGTTGTTAAGCAGAAAGTTTGGAATTTCTGCTGCGCTGATTCATCAGTTTTTGGGGTTGGAAATATTCTTATGGTTCAAAATGTTCTCGACAATCCGGTTTCAGTTTCTCCTAATCCGGTGATGAATGTGATGAACATCAATTTAAAAAACGGATCAGCAGGCGAAATGTATTTGTATGATTTATCGGGTAAACTCTTGCTCTCAAAAAATATTTTGGGTAATACGCAACTCGATATGAGTTCATTTTCACCGGGAGTGTATGTGCTGTCTTTTAATGATGGAAAAGAAATATTCTATCAGAAAATTTTGAAGCAATAATTAATTATCAAAGTGATTGAAGTAATGCCACGATTCAAAGTCGTGGCATTACTATTTTAAAGATGTGGCTTCACATGCTCAATCAACCGCGGAAAATATTTTTCAAAATCTTTTTCCAATTCAGCGTAATTTAATATCAACTCTTCGGTAGCGTTTTCAATTCCCGGATTGTTTTTTATTCTTCGGCTCATTCCGGTAAGTGATCTTTTTATTCCATTAACATTCGCATAATTCAGCAACCAGTTTTCTTTTTGCATGTAAGGAAAAAGATGTTGGTTTCTTGGTGGCATCACTGAAAAATATTTTTCAAAAACTTTATAACAGCGTTCGCAAAAAATAGCAAGCGACTCATTTGAATAGTTGTAAAAATTCTTCGCCAAAAAATGATCATACACCAGATCAATAATTATCGGCGAATACAAACCATATCGAGCTCTGAAAAAACTTTTGCTGTGACTCACCAACTCATGTGCGTCAGTAAACGTGTCAATGGCGCGGTGCATTACAATGCCTTTCGAAATTTCAGTTTCATAATCCAGAAATTTTTTTCCTTTCACTGCATCGGCAATAAAATTCCCGACCATCAGTTTATCTGATGATTGCGACAGGTAGAGGTGTGCGAGATGATTCATTAGGTTATTTTAAACAAATTCATTAGCGAAATGTTATTGTCGATTCCAATGAATTAAATTTACCTGATCAAAAGTACCTTCAAATGAAATCATTACAATTTTTATCCCTTTTAGCAATTGTTGTTTTTGTTTTTTCGGGATGCAAAAAAGATGAAGAAATAATACCGGTTTCCCCGCCCAATGGTACAGCAAAATTGGAATTCAATCATGTTGTAAACGGCGCTGATCTTATTCTTAATTCAGTATCTTATTCTAATTCATCTGCAGAAACATTCACGATTTCAAAGTTGCGTTATTATGTTTCAAACATTCAGTTCACCAAAGATGACAACACCGTTTTTGCTGAACCTGAAAGTTATCATTTGATCGATGCAAAGGATGAAAATTCAGATGAGTTAACAATCAACAATGTGCCTGATGGAAATTACACATCCATAACTTTTATGATTGGTGTTGACAGCACCAGAAATGTTAGCGGCGCACAAACCGGCGCTCTTGATCCGTTGAATGATATGTTTTGGGATTGGAATTCAGGCTACATCTTTTTCAAAATGGAAGGCGATTGCGATCAGGCAGGTAGTTTTATTTATCATGTAGGAGGATACTCAGGAAAATATGCAACGCAAAGAATGGTTACCGTTTTATTCAATGGAAATAAATTAATTGCGACAGCGGGAAAAACTCCGCAACTTTTGCTTCATGTTGATGTTGCTTTATTTTTCAGTACACCAAATACCATCAGCATTGTTGATCTCACTAATTCCGGTAGTGCAGGTGCCACTTCTTCAATGCTTGCTGATCAATATGAGAGTATGTTTTCTTTTGATAAAATTCAATACTGACTTTATTTTGTAATGAAAAGAAGTTTATTTCCGCTTTTTATTTTATCTCTGGTTTTTTTTGTTAGCTGCAAAAAAGATCCTGCTATACCTGTTGATCAAACAATAAAAGTTGAAGTACCATCTTATTTTCCTTCACAGGTGTACACTTTTGATAACAACACTTTTACGCAAGATGGCTTTGAGTTAGGAAGAATGTTGTTTTACGATCCTGTGCTTTCACTCGACAGCACCGTAAGTTGCGCCACCTGCCATCAGCAGTTTGCTGCTTTCTCCAATTTCGATCATGCAACTAGCCACGGCATTAATAGTTTATTCGGGAATAGAAATACGCCTGCTTTATACAACCTGATTTGGAAAACAAATTTTATGTG
>JBKJNS010000164.1:0-3001 GCA_046593455.1 Chitinophagales bacterium
TAACAGTTCCTGTATTGGTTGGAACCACATTTACAGTCAATCCAAATTCAGGCAATACATTTTTGAATACTGCAACCACATTATCATCAGCTTGCAAATTAATTGTCATTGAATCAGCATTGATGTTTGGGTTTACCACATTGTTGTTGACTTCCCAATGATCAAAAGCCATATTATTACCGGGGGTTACTGTTGCTTTAAAATTCAAATCAACATTACCAAAGTAAGTACCGGTCCATGGATAATTTGCAATGTTGATTGAGCTAACCTTTACAGTTCCCGCAAGCAGAGGGCTAACTGAAACAGTAATATCATAAGGGCCAACTACATCGTAACAGTCGGTAAGCAGGGAATCAATTTTTATACAACGATCAGTAATAAATGTCGCAAGCTTTGCATGATTGGTTTCCCAACCCGTCATGCTTCCGCCCCATCGGGCAATTTGTGCCGGCATTTCGGGGGTTAGAATATTTACAAACTCATCGTACAAAGCCATCATGGTATCGCAACTAAGAGTTGTATTCATTAGATCTGCATAACGATTGATGTATAGATTTTTGAAATCAGCATTTTCCATTAGCCATCCAAGCATATCCAATGAACCCATATCGGGGCCGGCATTAGTGAACTGTGAATTCAAATCGCACGGCCCTGCATTAGCAGAAGTAGTTGGCCAGCCGGAGTAGTTTTGTGAAAGTCCCAGTATATTGTCTTCATCCCAAAATGTGAACGCCCATTTTGTTCTTCCTCCATCAGGATTTCTTCCACGCCACCATTCAGTATTCCAATTCACCCAATCGCAATTGACTACATAAGTATTTATGATCATGTAATCAATCATGTTCCCAAAATTCAGGCGTTCATTTACATAATCATAATTTGCCTGAACGGTCATTGGATTCGTCTGCATGTAATAGTAAAGCGAGTTCCAGTCAACATTAGAACCATACTTAATATCGAGGCCTCCCCAAAATGCCATCAAATCAATGTCTTCTTCCTTTTGATTGTAGTAATAATCGGTATAATCAACGTCATCAGCTTTTTCTCTAACTTCATATAGACCCCAATATGCACCATTGATGTAAACAATTGCAGGTTCATACGTACGCACATCAATATCAAGTTTATGGCGTAAAGAAAGTGTATGTATGTATGCATCACGCATATGGGCAGGGCCATCACCCCAGCTAAATGGGTAGTTATCAGAAGCTGCAGCTTTTATGATAATATGATCATAGGATGGCCGGTCTTTATCAGTAAATATTTTGTAAGGAATGGTATGAGCGTAACCATAATCATCTTCCATTTCAAAGTCAATTCCTTTTTGAGGAAATGCCCAAGAATCATTTCCATGCGGATCAACTTTCCCCATTCCTTCACTTTGCTGCACATGGTTCTTGTCGAATAACTCAAAGTAAGAATCAATATCCCAGGTACCCCAACTGTTAAACATTGCATCGTAATCATTGCTCGAAAGAGATAGCACATAATAGTGCGGATCATAAGTTACATTGATGAAATAGGTATTTACTTCTTCAAAACTTCCAAGCAAATTCGGGAGTGAGCTAAATGCCTTTGCCCGAATAAGAGTGGTGATTGAAACTGTAATAGGTACAGTGTAAAGAGTTGACAAGGTGGTAGGAATTGTACCATCAGTAGTATAATAAATTGTTGCTGTCGGATCGGCATCAGTGAGTGTTACAGTTTGAGTTGATGTATAAAATCCTGCGGGGATGTTTGCAACCGGTTTTGCAACATACTCTGAAAAAGAAGCGCCGTTTGAAGTGCCCGGAGTCGGAGATGTAAATACGCCCCATGTTGAACCACCATTTGTTGTTCTGCCACGAGCATGATCTTTTAAAGTCAACAACATTGAAACACTATCAATTATTTGGGCAGTAGGATTGCTAAGCGCAAGCTTCTCAAATTTTGTTTGTGTTAGTTTGAAACTCGTATGATAATTTGTTCCAATAACAGTATCATTGTTCGAAGCCCATATCTTTTTAAATCCATTAGCAGCAATCGTGCTTCCCACAGGAAATTGCCATTTAGTAAGATCAGCAAAGTCATCTGTTAGATACCAACCGGTTAAGTCAACAGATGCACCGGTTGTGTTGTAGAGTTCAATATAATCTTCATTATTACCAAAGTTATCGACTGTGAGATTTCTGTTTGAAGCAGAATATTCATTGATAACAACTTGTGAGAAAGATTTTTGAAATGAAAACAGCAAGATCAATAATGCTACAGCGAAGTGTAAATATTTTTGCATGTGTAAGAATTTTGAAAGGTTTAAAATTAATGTATTTGGTTGGTAAACAGAAGTAGATTAGACAAGATAATCACACCTGCTTACCTAATAATAAAAACCATTGTTCAATTCGCGCAATTTAATCTATCAGGTTATTGAACCTTCAAAAACTTTCTTTGTTTATTTGGTGGCAATTAATTCAAAATTGTTATGGAAATGAATAATGAAAAAACAGCTAATGCTTCAATACCCAAAATTGAAACAGCAACTTTTGGTGCAGGATGTTTTTGGTGTGTTGAAGCAATCTTTCAACAACTTAAAGGAGTTATAAAAGTTGAATCAGGATATTCAGGCGGCAAGATTAAAAACCCTGCTTATAGGGAAATATGTTCAGGTACTACCGGCCATGCCGAAGTAGTACAAATAACATTTGATGCATCCATCATCAGCTTCGAAGAATTACTCGAGGTTTTCTTTACCACCCACGATTCCACAACATTAAATCGCCAAGGTTCTGATTCAGGAACGCAGTATCGGTCGGTTATTTTTTATCACAGTGATGAACAGAAGAGATTATCGAAAGAATTTAAAAAGCAATTGAACGATCAAAAAGCTTTCAAGAAAGATGTTGTTACAGAAATTTCACCTTTCACCGTTTTTTATTTGGCCGAAGATTACCACCAGAATTATTTCAACGCAAATGGCAATGCTCCTTACTGTCAATTTGTGATTGCTCCCAAGCTTGAAAAA
>JBKJNS010000212.1:0-4118 GCA_046593455.1 Chitinophagales bacterium
TGCAGCAGTTGACAAAAGATTTAATCAAAGACAATCTCATTGAATCGGCGCACGATGTTTCTGATGGAGGATTGTTTGTTGCATTGCTTGAAGCCGCAATGCCAAGTGAAATGGGTTTCGATATTTCTACTGATGAAAATTTTAGAAAAGATGCTTTTCTTTTTAGCGAAAGTCAAAGCCGAATTGTAGTGAGTGTTTCGCCCGATAAGCAAAATGATTTTCTTGAGTTTGTGGGTGAGAATGCAATCGAATGTAATTTGCTTGGTGAGGTAATGCCGTCAAATATTTTTATTGACAGCGAAGATTGGGGTGATGTAAAAGAGTGGAAAGAAGTTTATGAGAATGTGATTGGTAATGAAATGAATCAGATGGCAGCAGTAGAATAAAACGTTTCTCAGCAGCAATCAATTTTTCTTTTCTTCACCTTCAAGTATTTTAATTGCTCTTCACAAGTTTCATTACGTTCATGATTTCACCATTCTTAATTACGGTAGCTATGTACATTCCATTTGGCAGTGAGGAACCTGCTTTTATTTCTTCTCCGTTTGCATCGTAGCGCTCCAACTCTTTTCCTGTTAAATCATTAATTGTAATAACACTGCCTACATCAAGCTGCGAGGTATTGATCACAAAATAATTTGAAGTTGGATTCGGATAAATGAATGCTTCTTGCAGTAGAGAAACAGAACCTTCTTTGCAATTGATTGTAACGGTAACTGCTTTCGAAGTTTTTTTACATCCTGTTGCGGTGATGGTAACGGTGCATTTATAGGATCCGCTTTGCGTGGCTGTGTAAGTAGAATTTGTTGCTCCGCTGATGCTTGATCCGTCTTTCTTCCATTTATATTTTACACCTGTATTCGGCACTGCAGTGCAGGTTAATAATACTGTTCCGCCTGAGCAAGCAGCAGCAGAAACAGTTGCAGTTGGTTTCGGATTTTCTGTAACTACAATTGAATTGGAAACGGTAGTGCCGCACTCATTACTCACATCACATGAAAAGCTTCCGCTTGCATTGGCTGTATAATTTTGAAGCGTAGCTCCCGAAAGATCAGCATTGTCTTTCTTCCATTGATAAGTTAATCCCGCAGTAGCTACTGTGAGAACAACAGTTCCTTCAGCACAAAAAGTTGTTACTCCTGCTGCAGAAATTGTTGATTGCAAAACTGTGGGCGCCTCATTGACAGTCACAGTAAGTGAATTTGAAAGAATGCTTCCGCAACTGTTGCTCACAGTACAATTATAAATTCCTGAAGAAGAAACATTGATTGACATGGTTGTAGCGCCGTTGCTCCATAAGTAGGTAAAACCTGAAGTTGATGTTGAAAGAGTAACGCTGCCTCCGCTGCAAAAAGATGCAGAACCATCTGCTGAAATTGTTGCGTCAGTTGAAGTTGGTGCAATACACAGTTTTGTAATCCATGCATCCTGTTCACCGTGATTACCCGTAACGTCTCCATCATTCGACTTCGAAAGACCACCTAAATAATATTCCCCTCCGCTCTGCTCAAATGCATAAGCATAATCAAACAAGCTGCCGCCAAAACTTTTCTGCCATGTAATGTTATGCGATGCATCTAAACCGGCAATCCAAAAATCCTGATCACCGTGATTGCCTGTTACATCGCCGTCAAAAGATTTTGATGCACCGGCAATTAATAAACTACCATCATTTGCAATATGAATCACTCTTCCGAAATCAGCATCAGATCCTCCAAAGGTTTTTTGCCATTGCAGGTTACCTAATGAATCAATGCCGATAACCCACATATCATCTTTCCCGTGATTGCCGGTTACATCACCATCAGTTGATGCAGTATAGCCGAGCACAACATAACCACCATCAGATTTTTGTCTCACTGATCTTGCTTTTTCCGAGGCGCTTCCTCCATAGCAATGCTGCCACAATAAATTTCCTGATGCACTTAACTTCACAACCCAAAAATCATCGCTCCCATGCAGACCTATCACATCTCCGTCAGTTGATTCTGTATTGCCTGCAACAATGTATCCGCCATCGGTAGTTTGCTGAATGGCGAAAGCATCATCAATGCCGGAACCACCAACATCTTTTTGCCACTGTAATGTGCCTGCTGAATCTATTTTTATGACCCATAGATCCTTGTTTAAATGAAAGCCGGTTACATCACCATTGTGAGAAACTACAGAGCCCGCTACAACATATCCGTGATCAGTAGTTTGCTCAACGGCATACGGTGCATCGTAGCCGGTGCCGCCATACGATTGTTCCCATTCTATATTTCCATTTGCGTCGGTCTTAACAACCCAGTAGTCGAAGTTCCCAAGAAAGTCAGAGACATCACCGTCATGCGAATTGGTATAACCGGCTATAATGTATCCACCATCAGCAGTCACTTTCATTTCATAACCATAATCATCTAACGAACCGCCAAAACATTTTTGCCATTCCTGAATTCCTTCAGCATTCACTTTCACAAGCCAATAATCCGATAAGCCATGATTGCCCACAACGTCTCCATCAGCCGATTCTGCTGCTGCTAAAAATGCAAAGCCACCATCGGCAGTTAATTGAATGGATCGTGTGTAGTCCTCTTTAGAGCCACCATACGAATGTTGCCAAATTAAATCAGGCGTTTGTGCATGGGATAAAAAAGCAAGAGAGAAAAGAACTAAGAGTAACAATGAGGATTTCATAAATGTTGAATTTAACGTGAATGAAAATGATTTTGGAAAAGCAAAAACTCTTATCCAAAAATAAATTAAAATTAGCAATGAACAGAACATTCTCTTAGTTGTTTAAATTATATGAAAAGTTTGATGAAACTGAAAGACAGGAGAAGTTAGGTTGATTTATCTTTACACATTAATGAACAACAACAAAACCATTGAGGTCATTTTGAATGGAGGAATGGTTTCTTCCTCCGTAAAATTCATTTCAGAAAAAATTTTGGAAGGAAAAAGAATTTCGGTTGAAGAAGGATTGGTGATGTATGAACAAGCGGAATTGGGTTTGCTTGGTGCGCTTGCAAATTTTATTCGTGAAAAAAAACATAGCGATAAAACTTTTTTCAATCGCAACTTTCATATTGAGCCAACCAATAAATGTGTTTTCGATTGCAAGTTTTGTTCTTATGCAAGAAATTTTCAACCCGCAGAAGATGCTTGGGAATTAAGTGAGCAGCAAATGCTGGATTTGGTGAAGAAGTATGATGGCATTCCAATCACCGAAGTTCATATTGTAGGCGGCGTGCATCCAAAATTCAGTTTACAATTCTTTGCAGAAATTATTCGCAAAATAAAATTGCACCGCCCTGAGTTGCATGTAAAAGCATTTACTGCTGTGGAACTCGAATACATGTTTCGCAAAGCAAAAGTGAATTATGACGAGGGAATAAAAATTCTGAAAGATGCAGGGCTTGGATCATTACCGGGTGGCGGAGCAGAAATATTTCACCCCGATGTTCGTGAAAAAATTTGTGCCGATAAAGCAACTGCTGAAGAATGGCTGGGAATTCATGAAGCTGCTCACAAACAAAATATTCATTCCAACTGCACCATGCTTTATGGGCACATCGAAAATTATTCGCACCGGCTTGATCACATGAACCGCCTGCGTGAATTGCAGGATAAAACTAACGGCTTCAATTGTTTCATCCCGCTCAAGTTCCGTAACAAAGACAATGAAATGTCGAATCTTCCTGAAGTTTCAATCATTGAAGATTTAAAATGTTATGCGATGTCAAGAATTTTTCTCGACAACATTGTGCATCTAAAAGCATATTGGCCCATGATCGGACGCAGTACAGCTCAACTGCTTTTAAGTTTTGGTGTTGATGATTTGGATGGCACTATTGATGACTCTACAAAAATATATTCGATGGCGGGTTCAGAAGAACAAAACCCGGCACTCAGCACAAAAGAAATTGTTGAATTAATAAAGCAAGTTAACAGAACTCCGATTGAACGCGATACTTTATACAATGAGTTAAAAGATTTCAGCAATGAAATATTTGCAGAGGAAAAAGGATTTATTGAATTGCCTGTATTGAATTAAATTAAGAATGAATTAAATTTAAAATGAGTAAAAACAGACTTGAAGCATTTAGTGATGGGGTAATGGCAATAATTATTACCAT
>JBKJNS010000517.1:0-5626 GCA_046593455.1 Chitinophagales bacterium
ATCCATCCAAGCGACTTATCAAGTCTTACTGTTTTTCCAACCGGAACCTTAAGAATGATCTTTACATTTTGACCGCGGTATTGCTGCGAGGTTTTCATTACAAAATAATTAGGCAACGTAATCACTGAATCGGTTACAGTGTAGCTGTAATTTATTTCTACTGCGCGGCGGTGAGCATTCTCATAAGAATTTCCGCAGGCAAAAGTTTTTACAATTACATAGATCGAATCATTTTCACTTTGTTCCACATCGAATCTTACAAAAGGCGCAATCACTGAATCTTTGTTCTTACCCAGAAGAATAAGATCATCAAGGTCACCCATGTTAAAGTGGCGGTAATCATCATCACTTTGATCAGTTATCCAGTGGTTATCGGCCTTTACAACAATGGTATTGGAATTAGCCATTGAAATTTGCTGAATCTTTTTTACCGAAGAATCTTTAGCGTAATCACTTGCGATCTGTATGCCGGTGATAATGCAGATACCAATTCCAATGATCCAGAAACCTGCCATCACAGCACCAATCATTTTAAGATTAAGATTTACTTTGAATAAGATTTTTAAACCGTTCAATAATAAGAGTGTGAAAGGAATTCCGATTGCGAGCAAGCTGCCAATAATCAACCACCACAATTGTGCTTCACTCAACACCATGTGCGTTACCACTTGCGGAATTGCAAACTTGAGTGCGCCTATGCCGCTGAATATTCCGATTGACAAACTTACCAGCACTGCAATACTGATGATGGTAATAATGATTCCGAAAAAGATTGCAATGATTTTGAATAGTACACGAAACACATCACCTACTGCACCGCCGGTTCTGTGCACCGTGGATTTCATTCTCATTTGCATATCTTCTGATGTTGCCGACTTTGCAAAGTCTTCACCTCTTTTTTTTAATTCTTCGAATTCGCTCTGCACCCCTTTTTGGATGTTGGCAACTGTTACCCGCTCACCGCGCATTTGAAGTTTTTCGGCAGCTGTATTTGCTTCAGGAATTATGATCCAAAGAATAATGTAGATCAATATTCCTGAAAAGCCTGCAAGCACCATGATTACAAAAGCCAGACGAATCCATAGAGGATCAACATTAAAGTAGGATGCAATACCCGAAGAAACACCGCCTAACACTTTATCATCAGGGTTGCGGAAGAATCTTTTCTTCATGCCCTCATAATAATAGCCGGCGTCAGAGTTTTTGTTTTCGGGAGCTGCTTTTTCTTCATCACCTGCAACTTGTTCGGGCCGACCCATAACATCAATCACTTCCTGAACATCTTTGATCATAATCACATCCTTTGAAGGACCTACTTTTTCGCTGAACATTTCAGCCATTCGGCTTTCGATGTCAGAGATTATTTCTTCTTTCCCTTGCACATTTGCAAAGTGAGATTTTAAATTGTCGATGTACTTTTTGAGTACTTCGAAAGCATTATCATCAATGTGGAAGACAATGCCGCTGAGGTTAATGGTTACTGTCTTATTCATGGCTTAGGGTATTTTGAGTTTGATTTGAAATGGTTTCTATTGATTCTTCTTTTTTTGTTGCCGAGTCAACTGCTTCTACCAGTTCACTCCAGGTCTTTCGCAGTTCTTCGAGAAACGTTTCTCCCAGTCCTGTGAGTTTGTAGTACTTGCGGGGCGGCCCCGATTTTGATTCAACCCATTGATAGCTTAGGTAGCCATCATTTTTTAATCTTGTGAGTAGCGGATACAATGTTCCTTCCACCACAATTAACTTAGCCTTCTTCATGCGAGCAAGAATTTCGGAGGCATAACACTCATCATCGCTGCCGATGATGCTGAGTATGCAGAACTCCAAAATCCCTTTGCGCATTTGGGCTTGTGTGTTTTCGATGTTCATGGTTATAAATTGTTTTATGTTTTGGATACAACCTTATGACGCAAAGATATATGCATAGGTTACTACTTTGCACCACATAGTACCAAATAAAATCATAAGTACTTGATTTTGTGGGATAAAAATTTATAAAAAGATTAATTATTTTGGGAAATGAAGTTATAATCCCCGATTCAAATAGGAAATAATTTCTTTATTTCATAATTTAAAATGAAATTATAGTAGAAAGGTGTTCAAATTGAGCTATCCCTTGTAGAATTCATTTACTTTTTGAACATAACTTTCAAAATCAAATTTGATAGCCGTGGCTCTTGCTTCTTTGCTAACGCTGGAATAGAGTTCATTATCATTAATGAGAGAAATAATTCTTTCTGCTAAAACCATAATATCTTTTTCGGGAATAATGAAACCGTTTTTTCCATCTTCAATAAAATCCCTGTTGCCACCACCATCAATGGTAACTGGTGGTAATCCTGTTGCCATTGCTTCGAGTATCGCCAGCCCAAATGGTTCGGGTATGGCAGCATGTAAATAAATATGCGCAATTGATAAATAGTCTGCAACATTGCCCACGCTACCTCTTAAATGAATTTTGTTTTCAATTCCAAGTGATAAAGCCAACGCAAGCAATTCATTTTCCTTTACACCATAACCAAGTATTTCCAACTCACAATTAATTCCCGCATCGATCAAATGTTTAACAACACGAATCATAAAGTCGTGATTTTTTTTTGCCACTAAGTTTCCGGTGGTAATCAATTTTATGGGAAATGAAATTTGTTTTCGCTCGTGAAAAGGAAATTTTAGAACCTCAATTGCATTGAGAATGATTCGAATATTTTTATTAAGCGTTGAAGGGATAATTGTTTTGGTGTAATCTGAAGTAGCCTTTGAGATGGCAATAAACCTGGTATTGCTCTTTCGATATTTATAATGAAGCCACTTCTTTTCAATTACTTCATAAATTCCTTTTTTGGTTAAGGGAATTTTCTTTTTCTTCTCTAATGGAATTAAAGGACCATGAACATGAGTGATGTAGGTAACTCTCGGAAGTATTATAGAATGTGCAACCAAATCTGCTTCAAGCAAATGCGAATGAATAATATCGGGTGAAAATCTTTCGAGTATTTTTTTCCAATCGTTCAGAAATTCCTGCCTCTTTAGCTGTAATAGTTTTACTCTTGAAGAAATGATTGTGATCGGGATTTCTTTTTCAATCAATTCTCTGTCGGGGTAATGTTCAAAGGTTCGGTGCTGCGGATAGAGTGTAACAATTTCAACTTTGTGCCCGAGTCGTTTTTGGTGCAGTGCAATTTTGCCAACTAAAATTTCGGCGCCGCCACAGGCCAAAATCGGAATTACATGAAGGATCTTCATTTCATCACTCATCAGTTGTCAATAATCAAAAGTACAATTGATTCCCAAATAATTCTGAGTGATCATTGAATGCTGCGTAAACTTTTTTCTGCACAACGCATGTTATGGTAAAAGTATTTTTTCTTAAAAAGCAATTAGAATCCATAATGGCAAGCTCTTAAATTGTCAACTTCCCTCTTCATTTTCTTTTCAACATACATGTTCATAAAATTCCTTCCCCAAAAAAATCACATCGCATACTTTCGTAGCCTCCTTTAACGGCGGACCTAATCGTTCGCCGTAAGTGTCTAAAAGAAAAAAAACTACATCCATGTCAAACACCACAACAATTAAAAAGGAACACGCCACCATCACCAAACGCCAAACTTACAAGTACGATCAGGTGCTTAAATCCGCTGTAGAATATTTCAACGGCGATGAATTGGCTGCAACCACCTGGATGAATAAATATGCCGTTAAAGATGCGCACGGAAATTATTTCGAACTCACACCCGATGATATGCACCACCGCATGGCGCGTGAATTTGCATTGATGGAATTAAAATTTTCCCAGCAAACAAAACTCAATGGTTCTTTCAAACATCTTTCTGCATACGGACAAGCAAGAAGTTTTTTGGATGAAACGAAAATCTTCGACTACTTCAAAAAGTTTCAATACATAATTCCGCAGGGAAGTGTGATGGGAGTTTTAGGAAATCATACCATGATTGCTTCACTCAGTAATTGTGTGGTGCTGCCAGAAATTTATGATTCATACGGCGGAATATTCTTTACCGATCAACAACTTGCGCAACTTTTTAAAAGACGCTGCGGAGTTGGAATTGATATTTCTACCATTCGCCCTTCGGGTGCCGAAGTAGCAAATGCTGCGGGTACTACAACCGGTGCTGTGAGTTTCATGGAAAGATTTTCAAACACCACACGTGAAGTTGCACAACACGGTCGCCGTGGTGCACTCATGATCACGATGGATATTGCTCACCCCGATGTGGAGCAATTTATTACCATGAAACAAAATCTTTCAAAAGTTACAGGAGCAAATGTTTCCGTTCGCTTGAGTGATGAATTTATGCAAGCTGTTGTTGATGACAAAGAATACACGCAACGTTTCCCGATTGATGCGCTACTTCCCGGCGAAGTCATTCCAAATTCATCTGATGAAGTCATTCCGTCCCGCCAACGGCGGGATCGGAATCTCACTGAAGATGGGCAGATGCTGAATCAAGTTCAGCATGACAAACCCCAAGTTGCAACCCACACAAAAACCATTCGTGCAAAAGAATTATGGAACACCATTATCAACTGCGCGCACAAATCTGCCGAGCCGGGTTTAATCTTTTGGGACCGTCAGCACAAATATTCTACCTCGTCTGTTTATCCGGGTTTCAAAAATGTTTCTACTAACCCTTGCAGCGAGATTGCCATGCAGGGTGGTGACAGTTGCCGGTTGATTGCTATGAATCTTTTTTCATTTGTAGAAAATCCTTTTACACCAGAAGCAAAATTTGATTTCGAAAAATTGTATGAAGTTACCTATGAAGCGCAGCGCCTGAGTGATGATCTCGTAGAACTTGAACTTGAACACATCGAACGCATTCTCGAAAAAGTTGCAAGTGATAATGAACCTGATTACATAAAAGAGAATGAAGTGCGGACCTGGAAATTATTACAGGATCAAGGCAGAAAAGGAAGAAGAACCGGATTGGGTTTTACTGCACTCGGTGATACGCTCGCTGCACTCAACCTTCAGTTCGATTCAACCGAAGGATTAAAAGTGATTGATGAAATTCAACAGACAAAATGCATTGCAGAGTTTGATTCATCGATTGACATGAGCATTGAACGCGGTTCATTCGATGGCTTTAATACCGACATCGAAAACACGAGTGAGTTTGTGCAGATGATGAAAGCAGAAATGCCAACAGTATATGAACGCATGATGAAATTCGGGCGTAGAAATATTTCTGTTTCCACTGTGGCACCCACCGGAACATTGAGCATTCTTGCACAAACATCTTCGGGTATTGAACCCGTTTACATGCTTGCATACAAGCGCCGCAGAAAAGTAAATCCGCATGATAAAAATGCGCGGGTGGATTTTACCGATCCCAGCGGCGACACGTGGATGGAGTTTGATGTATACCACTCCAAATTAAAATTGTGGATGGAAATTACCGGCGAGCGCGACATCACGAAATCACCGTACTACGGAAGCACTGCTCCTGAAATTGATTGGAAAAAACGAATAGAAATACAAAGCATTGCACAGAAGTACATCACCCATTCCATTTCTTCCACCATCAACTTACCGAATGATGTGGCAGTGGAACGTGTGGGAGAAATTTATCTCGAAGCATGGAAGCACGGCCTCAAAGGCATCACC
>JBKJNS010000108.1:0-4010 GCA_046593455.1 Chitinophagales bacterium
CACAGTTGTATTTATTAAGATGCTCAGGCAATTAATAACCAATAATTACGATCTGGGAAAAGTGAAAAGAAAAACAACTCATCTTATTGAAAAGCTTAAAAGTGATAACCAGAAAAAAACCCTTTACGTTGATGCTATGGAAATAATTACGTATGAAACCATTTGGGAATTAATAATGAAACGGTTAGCAGTAAAAAGGAACCAACGCGGTGAATTGAGAAAGAATAATTAAGTTTGCCTCAACTTAAAAAATCACATGAAAACAAAAAAGTGGATTTCGGTATTAACGATAATTGTTTTATCTCTTTCATTGACGCTGTCATCATGCTCAGGGTCACGTAAAGATTGCCATGGCAAAAAAGCTCACAAACAATCTAACGGGGGATATCTTTAATATTCTCTTTGCATAAGCCGCTTAGCAATATCAATCAACGGCTTTTTACTTTCTTCTGAAATTGAAACACTTTCAACGTGTGATAGAGCATTCGCATAATGAATTTGTATTTGAATATTTGTGTATTCTTTAATTCCAAGGTCATTAAACATTTGAAGAGCTTTCTGAACTTTATTTTCCTGAGAATTTGTTTTTTCTGAATATAGGATGCTCAATTCCTTTTTTTCTTTTTCGCCCGCCATTTCTATTGCACTGAGATATAAGAATGTTTTTTTATTTTGAAGAATATCACCCCCGCTTTGCTTTCCAAATTTTTCTGCAACACCATATGCATCAAGCCAATCATCTTTCAACTGAAAAGCCAAACCTAATTCTTTACCAAATTCAAACAGGTGATTTGCATCGGCTTCACTTGCCCCCCCCGCAATAGCACCAATTTTCAATGATGCTGAAAGAAGTTCGGCAGTCTTAAGTTCAATCATTTGTAAATAGTCATCAACTTCTACATCCATTCTGTTTTCAAAATTCATATCCATTTGCTGGCCTTCACAAACTTTGATTGCACAAGCATTAAATTCTTTTAGCAAGGAAGAAATTAATTCGGGTTCAGTTTTTATCAAATATTCATATGCGTAAACGAGCATCACATCGCCTGAAAGAATGGCAACCGATTGGTTGAACTTTTCATGCACTGTAGGTTTGCCTCTTCGCAATGTTGCTTCATCCATAATATCATCATGAATAAGAGAGAAGTTATGAAACAACTCAATTGCAATTGCCTGATTCATTGCGGAGCCTGCATCTTTACCAAACATTTCGCAAGCCATTAATAGCAAGACTGGTCTGATTCTTTTCCCTCCCAAACCAATAAGATAATCAAATGGCTCATACAATTCCTTAGGCTGCCGCTCAAATCTAAGTTGCCTTAACTCTGTATTAAAAATTTCCTGAAGCTCTTCGAAAGAATGCATGGTGGAAAATTAACAAACCTCAAATGATAATGTTTGAATGTTGAGATGGTGTTACAAAATTAATTTCTATTGATCAGGTAAAATTTAAAAAGTTCACGCACTTTTCACTTCCCCCACCCTTCTTTCGTTTTATATTTGCAGCAGAAAAAAATGATGAGTTTGATTTTTATTATTGAAAGTAAAAACTCAAATCAAATAAAACAACTATGGCATTCGATCTTGAAATGATTCAAAAAGTGTATAATGCACTTCCTTCAAAAATAAAAAAAGCAAAAGAAATTTTAGGCACCCCTCTTACCCTCACTGAAAAAATTCTTTATGTGCATTTGTTCGGTGGAATTCCAAACGTACCTTACGGAAGAGGAAAATCTTATGTTGATTTTGCTCCCGACCGTCTTGCAATGCACGATGCAACTGCTCAAATGGCGCTTCTTCAATTTATGACTGCAGGTAAAAATAAAACTGCTGTGCCTTCTACAGTTCACTGTGATCATTTGATTCAAGCCGAAGTGGGCGCACAAAAAGATTTATCAAAAGCACTCGATGTAAATAAAGAAGTGTATGACTTTCTTGCTTCGGTGAGTAACCGATATGGAATTGGATTTTGGAAGCCGGGTGCGGGAATTATACACCAGGTTGTTTTAGAAAATTATGCTTTCCCCGGAGGAATGATGATTGGTACCGATTCACACACACCGAATGCAGGTGGATTGGGTATGGTAGCCATTGGCGTTGGTGGTGCCGATGCTGTGGATGTGATGGCAGGCATGGCGTGGGAATTAAAAATGCCAAAAGTGATTGGCGTTAAACTCACTGGTAAAATGAGTGGATGGACTTCGGCAAAAGATGTGATCTTAAAAGTTGCAGGAATTCTTACAGTGAAAGGCGGCACCGGTGCCATCATAGAATATTTTGGTGAAGGCGCTGAAAATATTTCGTGCACCGGCAAAGGAACCATTTGCAACATGGGTGCTGAGATTGGAGCCACCACTTCTGTTTTTGGTTATGATAAAAAAATGGAAATTTACCTGCGGGCTACCAACAGAAATGAAATTGCTGATATGGCAAATAAAGTTGCTGAACATTTACGTGCAGATGATGAAGTGATTGAGCACCCCGAAAAATATTTTGATCAGGTGATTGAAATTAATTTGAATGAACTGGAGCCACACATCAACGGACCTTATACTCCTGATCTAGCATGGCCTATCTCATTATTTAAAGATGCTGTTGCAAAAAACGGATGGCCTGCTGAATTGGAAGTTGCATTGATTGGCTCCTGCACCAATTCCAGCTATGAAGATATGACTCGCTCTGCTTCCATTGCAAAGCAAGCATTGAATAAAGGTTTAAAATCAAAATCTGAATTCACCATAACTCCCGGTTCTGAATTGATCCGATACACTATACAACGTGATGGGTTGATGGAAACTTTTGAAGGCATTGGAGGAATGGTTTTAGCAAACGCCTGTGGGCCTTGCATTGGCCAATGGGCAAGGCATGTGGTTGATCCTTCAAAGAAAAATTCTATCCTTACTTCTTATAACAGAAATTTTGCGAAGAGAAACGATGGCAATGCAAGCACACATGCTTTTGTTGCTTCGCCCGAAATTGTAACCGCGATGGCATTGGCAGGCACTTTAAATTTTAATCCGCTCACCGATTCTTTGATAAATGAAAAGGGGGAATCAGTTAAACTTGATGAGCCACAGGGAATAGAATTACCCGTGAATGGTTTTGCAGTGGAAGATGCAGGGTTTGTTGCACCGGTTGCTGATGGAAGTAATGTAGAGGTTAAAGTAAGTGCGACCTCTGATCGATTGCAGTTGCTGGCACCATTTGTCGCCTGGGACGGAAAAGATTTAACAGGAATGAAGTTGCTGATTAAAGCTAAAGGAAAATGCACTACTGATCATATATCAATGGCAGGCCCTTGGTTAAAGTATCGCGGGCATCTTGATAATATTTCTAATAACATGCTGATTGGTGCAATCAATTTCTTTAATGAGAAAAGTGATTCGGTAAAAAATCAACTCGCAGGAAATTATGATTCAGTTCCAAAAGTTGCACGTGCTTATAAAGCAGCAGGTATTGGAAGTGTTGTAATTGGTGATGAAAATTATGGAGAAGGAAGTTCACGCGAACATGCTGCAATGGAGCCACGCTTTTTGGGCGTGCGTGCTGTAATTGTAAAATCTTTTGCGCGCATTCATGAAACCAACTTAAAGAAACAAGGAATGCTTGCGCTCACCTTTGCAGATAAAAGTGAATACGATAAAGTAAGAGAAGATGATGCAATTGACATTATGGGTTTAACCTCTTTTGCTACGGAACGGCAATTGGTAATGGTGCTGCATCATACCGATGGAACAAATGAAGCTCTTTTACTCAATCACACATTTAATGCTGCGCAGATCGAATGGTTTAAGGCGGGGAGTGCTTTAAATTTGATTAAGGCGGCGAGCATCTATAAAACGTGAACTCTGTTTTGATTCCAAAATCATTTTCTGATCACCGAAATCAAACTCACAAATTTTTCATCACCAATTATTACCTCCATCAAATAAATTCCTGAAGGATTTTTTTCGGATAATAATATTTCATTGTCTTCATTTCCCAAAACAAAATGATTGGAATAAATTATT
>JBKJNS010000073.1:0-8376 GCA_046593455.1 Chitinophagales bacterium
CGCTATTACACCAAGAGAACTTCAGTAATTTGTTTTGAAGGCGGTTATCACGGAAGAACATTACTCACGCTTTCTCTTACGAGTAAATATGGTTTGTTCAAAAAAGGTTTTGGTCCGTTTGTGAGTGACATTGTTCGCTTGCCTGCACCAAATGTGTATCGCAAACCCGATCAAATGAACGAAGATGAATACATCGATTTCTGCATTCAACAATTTGATACGCAAATGATTTCGCAGGTTGATCCTTCATCAGTTGCTGCAATTATTATTGAGCCGATACAAGGCGAAGCAGGTTTCATTTCCATTCCAAAAAAGTTTTTAGAAAAACTAAGAAGTGTTTGCGATCAACATGGTATTGTTTTAATATTTGATGAAATACAATGCGGTGCAGCGCGCACCGGAAAATTTTTCGCGAGCGAACATTCAAATGTGGAAGCAGATATTTATTGCATGGCAAAATCAATTGGAGCAGGAATGCCGATTAGTGCCATCACCGGCAAAGCAGAAATTTTAGATGCACCGCATTTGGGTGGAGTAGGCGGAACGTATGGCGGAAATCCAATTGCTTGTGTTGCGGCAATTGAAGCGGTGAAAATTTTATCGTCGAAAGAATTTTTAATTCGGGTAAATGAAGTGGGTGAATTGATTCGTAGAACTTTAGAAGATTGGAAATCGAAATACAAATTCATTGGCGATGTTCGCGGAGTAGGTGCCATGCGCTTGATTGAATTTGTGAAAGACAAAAACACAAAAGAACCTGATGCCGATCTCACCCTTGAAATTATTCGCGATGCTGTTGCGCATGGTGTGCTTATGATTCGTGCAGGACTGTTTAGCAATTGCATTCGTTTACTTCCACCGATTGTAATGACTGATGAACAATTGAATGAAGGGCTAAAAGTTTTGGAAGATGCAATTGAAAGAGCTCATGAGAAAGGAAATTTTTAATTTTGACACTCAATAAAAAACAAAATGAAAGGAGTAACATTTCTTAAAGACGAAACTTCCAATAAGCGCTATGTTCAGATTGAACTAAAGACATTGGAGAAAGATGAATTATGGGAAGATATTTTTGATCTTATCACAATTGAACTTCGGAAAAAGGAAGAAACGCTTTCATGGGAACAGGTAAAGAAGAACTTAAAGCTGAATAGTAACAAACAGCATGTATAAAGTTAAGTTTCGCAAATCTGCTGAGAAAGAACTTAAGGCACTCCCCAGAAAAATGCAAATACGAATTGGGGAAGCAATTGATGACCTGGAAGAAAATCCCCGTCCTGTTGGCTGCAAAAAATTATCAGGAAGTGCGATTAATGCATATCGAATCAGAGTTGGCGACTATCGTATTCTATATATTATCGAAGAAGTAATAAAGATAGTTGAAGTTCAAAAGATTGGGCATCGTAAAGACGTTTATCGCTTCTGATTATTATGATTGACAAAATTTTCTGCAACGGAAATATTTTTACCCAGGATAAAAAAAATCCTTTGGCAAATGCTTTTGCAATTACTCATGGAAAAATTGTTGCAGTCGGGAGTAATGAAGAAGTTCTCGCTTTGCGAACTCCGAATACGAAACTCGAAACACTCAATAACAAAACGGTTCTACCCGGATTCTACGATGCCCACATCCACATTTGGAAAGTAGGCAATCTGCTTACTTACATGCTTGACTTACGTGGTGTAAGAAGCATTGATGAAATGCAGCAACGCATTTTTGACTACGCACAAAAAAATCCGCAGTTAGAATGGATTCAGGCGAGGGGATTTAATGAAGCATTATTTCCTGATGAAATAATGCCGACCAAATTTGATTTGGATAAAGTCATAAGTGATAAACCTGTTGCAGTAATAAGAACCTGTGCTCATCAGTTGATTGTAAATTCAAAAGCACTTGAACTCACTGGGATAAATTCTTCAACACTAACTCCGGCAGGAGGAGAAATAAAAAAATTTGATGATGGAGATTTGAAAGGGCACTTTACCGAAACAGCATTGGGATTAGTGATGAATAAAATTCCTGCATACAATGCTGATCAATATAAAGTGATGATCAATGCAGCGCAAAAGGAATTTTTAAAATTTGGAATTACCTCTGCAACCGATCCTGCTGTAATGCCCGACTTGCTCGAGGTTTATCATTCAATGGAAATGAATGATGAATTAAAAGTGAGAGTGAATGCTATTCCCATTCGATTGCCCGATGGTGCAACCAAAGCACTTCCTCTTCCAAAATTATTTGCCTCTGATTTTTTAAATGTAAATACTGTAAAGTTTTTTGCTGATGGTGGCTTAAGCGGAAAAACTGCTGCAATTAAAAGACCTTATAAAAATTCAAATGATCATGGCGTACTGCGACTCGAAGAAAATTTCTTTTATCAACTTGCAATCGAAGCACAGCAAGCAAATTTTAAAATTGCAACCCACGCAATCGGCGATGCAGCTTTGGATTTAGTAATAAATGTTTACAGCAAACTGTATGCGTCAGGAACTCCCTCGCCCTCGGGGAGGGCCTGGGTGGGGCATCGCTTAGAACATGTCGGTCTTCCCTCCCAAAAAAATTTAGAAGACATCAAGCGCATGAATGTGAGCGCCGTAATGCAACCGATTTTTCTCTATGAACTCGGTAAAAATTTTATTGAATCACTCGATGAGGATTACTTAAACAGAGTTTATCCGTGTAAAACACTTTTGAAAAGCGGAATTAATCTTTCCCTTTCTACTGATGCACCCGTGGTAAAAGATTTTAATCCCATGCGTTGTATTCAATCTGCAGTGGAGAGAAAAGATGTTGCAGGAAATGTAATTGCCGCAGCCGAAAGAATTTCAGTTGAAGAAGCATTGTATGCTTATACAATGGGTAGTGCGATTGCAAATGGTGATGAAAAAAATCGCGGCAGTATTGAAGTAGGAAAGTTTGCTGACTTTATTGTGCTTGATCAAAATCCTCTGGAAACAAATTCATCTGAGCTGAATGCAATAAAAGTTCAGTCAACTTTTATTGCAGGCAAAAAAGTTTTTTAATCCTTCAAGATATTATTTTACTGATTTGTAAAGAAAGTTGCACGGTAAGTTTGACTTTGTCAATAATTCATTTACGTTTGACAAATAATTTTTCCCGCCCATGAAAAAAAATATCTACCATCGGCTGCTTGCAGCCAAAGCAAACAAGCAGAAAAAATTTGTAGTACTTATTGATCCCGATAAAGTAACTCCCGAATCACTCATTAAAACAATTGACATTTCTGTAAAAGCAGGTGTTGATTATTTTTTTATCGGCGGCAGTTTGCTCATCAACGACAGCATTGCAGAATGTTGCGATGTAATTAAAAGCTATTGCGAGATTCCGGTAATTATTTTTCCCGGCAGCCCGGCACAAATTCATTCCAACGCCGATGCAATTTTGTTGCTCTCACTTATTTCGGGTAGAAATCCTGATTTATTAATTGGCCAGCAAGTAATTGCAGCAGCAGCATTGCGCGAGAGTGAATTGGAAATAATTTCAACCGGTTACATTTTAGTTGATGGTGGAAATGCAACCACGGTTTCTTACATCAGCAATACATTTCCCATCCCATATCACAAAGATGATATTGCAATGAGCACTGCAATGGCAGGTGAAATGCTTGGTTTAAAATTAATTTATCTCGAAGCTGGCAGCGGCGCAAATAATTGTGTGAATGAAAGCATGGTGCAGAGAGTTGCAGAAAATGTTGATGTACCCATCATCGTCGGTGGTGGAATTTCTTCACCCGAAAAAGTTTTAGCACTTTGTAAATCGGGCGCCGATATTATTGTGATTGGAACAGCAGCAGAAAAAAATCCTGAAATAATTTTTCAAATGTCAGATGCAATTCACAAATCGGAATTTGCATAAGTGCATTCTAAAAAAACCATATGAAAGGCAGGGTAACTAAATCTACAGGCAGTTGGTACAACGTGAGATTGGAAAACGGAACAACTGTAGAAGCGAGAGTGAAAGGTAAAATGCGCCTCATCCAACGACGCACTTCGAACCCTGTAAACATCGGCGACCTCGTAATGGTTGACAGAGAAGATGGCGACACCGTGATTCGTGAAGTGTTGCCAAGAAATAATTACATCATCCGCCAATCATCACGCAACAGAACAGCGGAACATATTATCGCCTGCAACATTGATCAGGCATTTGTGATGGCAACTATTGCACAGCCGCGAACATCCACAGGTTTTGTTGATCGCTTTTTAGTTACTGCAACTGCTTATCACATTCCTTGCATTGTGCTGCTAAACAAAATGGATTTGTATAATGAAAAGGAATTGCGAATGGCTGCAGAGTGGGAGCGGATTTATTCTGCCTGCGGTTACAAAGTTGTTCTTACTTCTGCCGAAAAAAGTTTTCATGTGAATGACGTAAAAGAAATGATGACGAATAAAATAACTCTCATTGCAGGGCACAGCGGCGTAGGAAAATCAACTCTCATTAATGCAATTGTACCCGAAATGAATTTGCGCACGGGTGAGTTGAGCGGCTTCCATGAAAAAGGAAAACACACTACCACATTCGCCGAAATGTTTGAGTTACCTTTTGGAGGTTTCATAATTGATACACCCGGAATTAAAGAATTCGGCATTCTCGATTTTAAAGAAAGTGAAGTGAGTCATTTTTTTCCCGAGATGGAAAAACATTTGCACGATTGCAAGTTCAACAATTGCTTACATATCAATGAACCTAAGTGCGCAGTAAAGGATGCAGTAGAAAGTGGTGAGATTGCTTTGAGTCGTTATGAAAATTATCTCTCCATCATGCATGAGCTGAAGACCGATGAAAAAATTTATGACTGATGAATTGCTAAATGGTTGAATGGTTAAATTGTTTCTTGTGTTCAACGAACTTTGTTCTAACCATTTAACCATTAGACCATTCAACCATTTAAAAGATGCGTGCCGTAATCCAAAGAGTAAAGAAATCTTCCGTTTCCATTGAAGGAAAAATACATTCGCAAATTGGCGAAGGGTTATTGGTGCTATTGGGAATTGAAGAAGCAGATACGCATGAAGACATTGAATGGCTCAGCAATAAAATTGTAAACCTCAGAATATTTGATGATGAAAATGGGGTGATGCCCGCCCGAACGAATGAACTTGTTCATTCGGGCAGGAATTTATCAGTAAAGGAAACCGATCGTGAAATATTATTAGTGAGTCAATTCACATTGCATGCTTCCACTAAAAAGGGAAACCGCCCTTCTTATATCAAAGCAGCTAAACCTGAAGTTGCAATTCCGATCTACGAAAAATTTATTTTTGAATTAGGAAAAGATCTTGGAAAGAAAATTCATGTCGGTGTTTTTCAGGCGATGATGGAAGTTGAATTGATCAATGATGGACCGGTTACGATTTTGATTGATACGAAGAACAGGGAGTGAATTTCATAATCCAATAAAAGCAACATTCATTGTGGAAAGCACTGTGCTATCGAGTTTATTACTATTGCTTCTGCTTCTCAATTTTTTTCCCATCCATATCAAATGTCTCCCATTTATCACCACTCACATTTACATCGTATCGCTTGCCTCCTTCTGCCGGATAGGTGAGAAAAGTTCGGCCATATTGAATGCCGGGGTATTCCACTTTCATGTATTGGCGAATGGGAATAGGAACATCTTCTGATTTCACTTCACGGCTATGCAAAATCTCATTTCCGTTCTCAGTATACAGAACCCTCGACTGAAATTTTTTCTGTACATAAAAAACCATGTATCCTTCCTCCGTCTTGTACCATTCTGCTTTTACCCCTGAATGTGATTTATTCCATGATGAAAGAACCGGTGCAGGCACATCTGTTTTCGCAAGAACATTGAGCCCTAAGTACATCTGCTCGTTTGCTGCAGGTACTCCCTGTGTTTGCAATGTTGGAGTTTTAGCTGTGAAAATGGAGCATGACTGAATCAAGAGAGAAAAAAAAGTAATCAGAAAAATATTTTTCATAACTAAAAATTGAAATTGAAAAGTGAAAATTGAAGCTTAAAGAAAAGAAATAGAATTTGAAGGTTATGGATTTTGAAGTTGATCGTTGGATTGAGGGCACTTAATTTTTTTCTTTCCAAGTGTTTCATAAATCTTTTCAATAGAGTGATCGTTTGATACATTCAGTCCATAAAATTGAATGATGTTCGCTGTGAGATCAGGAGTTACTTGTGAAAAGTGATCATGTTTAAGGCACTTCATTAATTTATGGTAAGTATCATCTGCAAGCGGATATTCACACAACACTGATGGGCGACCGGTATCGTAATCCAGATTTTGCAAAATGAGTTTTCCGTTACTATGTTGCTTTATAGATTTATCATAATGGAATAGAACTGTGTCAAAACAGTTATTAAAAACTTTCTCTGCCTCGGGAGTTGGAATACGAAACCGAAGGGCACGGGAAGGACCAATCAATTTTGGAGAAATCTTTATAGCAAAAGCAATTAAACCTACACCAAATGGTGTTTTACCCCAAGTCTTTTCATATTCCTTTCTATTGCTTGTATAATTAAAAGTTTGATCAGTAATTTCGGGATTCAGTTTTTGAATTTCATCCTTCTTATTTGCCCATGCAGCTTTAGTGAGTGGTGGAAAAATACTTTGAACAAAAAACCTGAAAGAGGTAATTGCCAAATCGAGATTTCCAAAAATTTTTCCTAATTCAATACCATAGGTTTTTAAAAATGCCCGCTCCAATAATGGCTTCGATATTTCAAATCCAATAAAACCATTATAGTTGTCTTTAAGATAATTACCTCTTGCTATTTGCAAAACATCAAATGCAAATTCCATTCGTTGGTGGTCAAGCGGTTTTTCTTCGTAAGTGATATTGTCACCAAATTTCTTTTTGTCTTTAGGATATACCATTGGCACAGCTAAATTTACTCCCAGCGGATGACCATAGTTATCTGCATTATAATGGGCAAGCGCGCCAATTGCAAAAGCATATTCGTTCAGGTCATTTGCATTATCAAGCAACGCTAGTGTAAAATCACCACTACGAACGTAGTGAATAAGGTTAGTGAATAAGATTGATCCGAATGGAAAAAAGCCCATGTCGGGCATAATAGCACCACCATACGTATATGACTTTGCTTTTATATAATCGCTGTCACTACAATTGGGAAATTTTTTTTTCAATGCCGGAAGAATTGCTTTCTCCCAGTTTGCATCAATTACTGCTTCGTGGGTAAGAATCGCAAACCCCTCAGAAAATTTTGGTAAGATCAGGAACGCAAAAAGCAATAGTGTGATCAATCGCATAACTATAAATTTTAAAAATTATTGAAGCAAAAATTAGGTGAGCAAATATAGAATCAAAAGTGGATTCCTTAATCCTGAATTATCACCTTTCAATGAATACAAAATATTCTTACTTGTTCGCTATATTTGTAAAGGGTTTACCACATGAGAATTGGAATTATAAGACATGCAAAAGTTTTATATCGCGATCCTTTTTTTTCAACAGGAAAAAAATTTGATCAAAGCCGGCTTATGTATAATGCTTCACCCGTTTTGCCTCTAAATTTAAAAATCACTGTTAAAAAATTTCCTATTTGTTATGCAAGTTCAATGACTCGGGCAAGTGATACAGCGACTCAAATTTATGAGGGGGATTTTATCATCACCAACGAGATAATAGAAATTTCAAACTACGCATTTTGGCTGAGGAAAATAAACATTCCCACTTTTATACGCTCAGCATCGGGCAGAATTGCATGGCTATTAAATTATTCAAAAATGCCCGAGACCAGATTACACTCAAATCAAAGAGCGCGTAAGTTTCTTTTATCAATACTGAATGAAAACAAACAGGATATATTACTTGTAACGCATGGGTTTTTTATGCAATCACTACGTCACGAGCTAAGGCAATTGGGCTTCAAAGGGTATTGTCCTTTCATGCCACCTAATGGAAAACTTTATGTGTTTGAAAGGAAATGATTTTTAATTTCAATTTTAGAAATTAAAATGCTGTTAGAATTATTTTGATAGTGTAGAATTATCTTCCTTAAATTCTTATCAACCACAATTTACTTTTTGTGGAAAAATTCCTTTCCCTTCAATTCTTCTTTCAAGTATTTTTGGATTGAAAAATCGGCAGGAGATCTTCCCGCTTTTTCGTTCTCTCACCATGTCTAACAAGAATAAAAATTTGCAGGGTGTTATTTATTCTACTGATAAAAGTTTTCAGTTACTGAAAAATGAAGAGGTAGAAAAAACTTCACTTCAAAATTCGAAACAGCAATTAAGAGTAAGAATTGAAAAACATCACAGAGGAGGAAAAGTGGTTACAGTTGTTGATGGCTTTAATGGAAATGAAAAAGATATGGAAGCACTTTGTAAAACATTAAAAACAAAATG
>JBKJNS010000198.1:0-2584 GCA_046593455.1 Chitinophagales bacterium
TCAACTCATCAATTTCATCAACAGGTTTGTAAGCTAGAAAAACAGGATTCGAATTCAGCAATGTCATTTCTGTTTGCAGTGCATTCTCAATTTCTTTTTCTGTTCTCGTATGCTCATGTTTCTTAATGTGCCCATCGTTGTAATCTTTAATATTCATGCAACAGATGAGGCCGGTTTGTGTGCGCCCGTCCATTGTCATTTGGTAGGCATAGAAACATTTTTTTGCATCACGAATAATGATTCCTTCATCCACCAATTTCTGAAAATAGTTTTTTGCAAAATCATAAAGCTGCTTGTCGGTTCTTGAAACTTCATCGGCGAAGTTGATGCGTGGCTTTACTACATGCGCAAATGAATACGGATTACTCTTGAGCGCGCGCTTTCTGTCGGGCTCATTCATCAGGTTGTTGGAAATTAAAGCAACCTTAGATGCAGCAGCAGGAATGGGGCGGTATCCTTTGAATGGTTTTATGTCCACTTTTTGATTTCGTCCCGAGTACTCGGGAGGATTTTTGATTTCGGATTTACTGCAAGAATTAAAGTTTAAAATAATTGCTAATGATTTCCACTACTTCTTTTCCAATTCTGTCTTGTGCTTCTTTAGTGCTTGCTCCAATGTGAGGTGTAAGCGAAACACTTGCGTGGTTCAGCAATTCAGAATTTTTTGTTGGTTCTTCTTCATAAACATCAATGGCAGCAAAAGAAATTTTTCCTGAGTTAAGATTTTCCAGCAAAACATTTTCTATGATCGCACCGCCGCGTGCGCAGTTGATGATGCCTGCCCCGGTTTTCATTTTTCTAAAATCATCGGCAGTTAAAACTTCGGCACTACCTGCTGAATGAATAGAAATAAAATCACTGCCGCTTATTACTTCTTCTTTCGAAACTGTTTCTATTGGAACTGAAATTTCAACACCGACAATAAAAATTTTCAAATCAATATTTTTTACATAAGGATCAAATGCTTTTACATGCATTCCAACACCCAAAGCAATCTTTGCTGTTTCCTGCCCGATGTTTCCAAAACCGATGAGTCCTAAAGTTTTTCCTTTCAACTCAGTACCGCCCGAATATTTTTTCTTGAGATCATTAAATTTTTCAATTCCATTCACCGGCATTTGACGATTCGAATCAGGTAGAAAGCGAACCATTCCAAACAAGTGAGCAAAAACCAACTCAGCAACAGAGAGCGATGAAGCACGCGGCGTATTTTTTACAGTGATTCCTTTTTGTGTTGCATATTCCACATCTATGTTATCCAATCCTACGCCGCCGCGAATAATCAGTTTGGTTTTGGTGATAGCATCAATCAAAGGTTTGCGAACTTTGGTTGCACTGCGAACGGTGAGCACATCAAACTCATTGATGTGGTTGATCAATTCTTCCTGCGGAAGATTTTTGGTAATTACTTCACAACCCTTTTTTTCAAGGGCTTCTTTTGCTGCTGCTTCAATACCGTCGTTGGCGAGTATGCGAATCATTCTGTTTTTTTATGTGGCGAAGGTATAGGTAAAGTTGAAAAAGTTGAAAAAGTTGAAGCAGAATTAATAAAACAACAGTTTATTAAATTAGAAAAACGAAGATAGATTTTACCGCTGGTACATTTGAAGACACCGTTGGTAAAAATTAAGCTATAAGGTATTCGCAAAATCCCATCTTTGTTACCGTTTAGTAAAACTACAGAATATGAATGCGTTGATTGTTGATGATGAAATGCCGGCTCAAAAAATTTTAAGATCACTGTTAGAAGAGTATTGCCCTTCAGTTAAGGTGATTGCATGTGCCAGCTCTGCAAAGGAAGCGAGGGAAGTTTTGCGGAATGAAGTAATCGACCTTTTGTTTCTTGATGTGAATATGCCGAGGGAAAGCGGCTTTGATTTGTTAAGTACAATTGATAATTCTGATTACTCGGTTGTTTTTGTAACAGGCAATCAGGAGTATGCACTGCGCGCGCTAAAAGCAAGTGCAGTAGATTTTTTGTTAAAGCCGGTTGATATTGATGAATTGAAAACAGCGGTGAAAAAGGTGGAATATCTTCAGCAACTGCGTAAGAAAAATAAAAGTGTTGATGCAGATTACCGCTCGACGGTAAATGAACTTTCGACAAATTTGAAAGAAGAAAAAAAAATTGCACGGCTTACCCTTAATCATTTACAAGGTTTCAAAATTATTGCCATTGATGATATTGTTTTTTTGGAAGCCGAAAGAAACTATACTGTATTTCACTTAAACAATCGTGAAAAAATTATGGTTAGCCGTGGCATAGGTGATTATGAAGATTTGCTTGACCCTGCTGTTTTTTTTCGCACCCATAAATCATTTATCATCAACTTAAAACATCTTAAAGAATACAGTACCGTAGATGGCTACTTTGCGATTATGCAGGATGGTGTTTCGGTTTTAATTAGCCGCAGGAGAGTGGATGAATTTCAGAATGCAGTTAAAAAGTTTGCGGCTGTGAAATGATAAACCCTGCATCAAATTCCAGCTCGATCCTAAAGCACTTCGCAATGCTTTTGGTGGTTACATTTTTTTTTAATTGTAAGGCAATCCGTGCGCAAGATTCTGCTGCACCGCGAATGAT
>JBKJNS010000112.1:0-7271 GCA_046593455.1 Chitinophagales bacterium
CATAAGCAATCACATTGTAAAACCCCGATTGCAAAATGGTGTATGATTGATTGGTTGCTCCTGCAATATTATTTGCATTCAATTGCCATTGATAAGTTACAGCAGCACTCGAAGTAAGCACGTAACCAACTTGCGTGATCGTGGGCATTGCAGGTGTTGCATATACATTGATATATCCCGGCAACAACAGTGTATCTTTTCCAGAAGCACCTGTTGTAATCAGTGTTACATCATAAGTACCGGGTGAGTTGTAACAAATATTTGTTGGATTCTGATTGGTGGATGATGATGGGCTTGCGCCCTCAAACAACCACAACCATGCAGTAGGATCATTTTGTGATGAGTCGAAAAAGTTGATGCAGAACTTTTGACAAATTGCAGTGTCGCTGGAGTTGAAAGAAATTAAGGGTGTGCACAAAGTATCAGTGATAATGATGGTATCACTCGCTGAGCAAAGTCCGTTAGTAACTGTTATCCAATAACTTCCTGCAGTATCAATGGTGATAATGGAATCTGTTGCACCAGTTGACCATAAGTATTGCGTTGATGAACTTCCTGCATTTAATTCTAAAGTTGAACCAGCGCACAACACAGTATCATTTCCTAAATCAACGGTATTACTTCCGTTTGCTCCCGATAAAATTGAATAGCTCGTCCATGTGCGGGTTCCAATATCATGCAGCCAAACTAAATTGTTTGCATAGGAAGTATTGAAACCATAATTGGTAACTGCCGATGCAGGAAGTTTTGAAGTGCCGCTGTATGCGCCGGTAGTTTTACTAAAAAGTAAAATGGTTTTGTTGATGTAATCCAGAATCCCGATTTCATTTCCGCAACAACCCGTATAAACCACACTCGTCCAATTAATATTTGAAATTGAAACCGGCATTCCTGTGAGTGGATAAGAGCCGAGCAAAATATTTGTGTTGCGATCGTAGCGATAGATGAACCCATTGAAATAATAAATGATTTCATTTGCATCATAATCATAATCACCAACTGATTGCGCATCGGGTTGAAATTGCCCTATGAAAAGATTGGTACCTGTGTTCAAAGCATAACCATTGATGTCGAGATTCGATTTCCACAAACCATAAGTATAATATCCATTTCCTTCGAGTTGATTTGTATTCGGGTTCCACCACAATCCGCGAAAATCAAACCCTGCATTTGTTTGATACAATGATGTTCCTGCGGGAGTAAATGTTTCGAATGGAAAACCCGGATTGCCTGCTGTTACTGCATAGTAGATATTGAAGTTAGGATTGTAAGCAACACCGGATGCATTGGTTCCATTGATGGTTATGTAGGTGTAAGAAATTCCCTGAACTGCATTAGATAAAATGCTGCATTGCGAAAATGAAAATTGAGTATTGAAAAGAAAACAGGTGATGAGTAATGAGGAAGTAAATTTTCTTTTCATAAACAATTGAGTTTGATTTTATAATTGTAAGGAATGAAAGATACAGTTTTCTAAAAACAAGAATTGCTTTGATTTTTTCTACTTTTACATTCCTACTTCATTCACTATGGAAACAATTGAATTAAAATCGGAGTTGCATCGCCTAATTGATGAGCTTGACAATCGCAATCTTCTTGATGACTGCTACGAAGAAATAAAAAAGGCAGTTGCTGTCTCGAAAAACAAAATATGGGATACACTCACTGAAGAACAAAAGCAGGAAGTGATGCTTAGCTATCAAGAGAGTGAAGATGAAGGTAATCTTGTTGATCATGAAACTGTGATGAAAAAGTATGATCAATGGCGAATCAAATAGAATGGACAACTCGGGCACAAAAAACGTTTGAGAAGACAGTTGAATATCTTCATACGGAATTTGGAGAAAAATCTGCTGAGAAATTCATTCAAAAAGTTGATGACTTTGCCATTCACGTTAAGCAGAATTCTCAACTGGGAAAAATCGAAGTTGAAGACAAAACAATCAGAAGCTGGCGGGATTCAAAATTCTCTTATGCTTTCTACAGAATAAAAAATAACAAGATTGTAATTCTTAAATTTTGTGACGGAAGACAAAACCCAAAGGAGAGACTGAAATAATTTCAAAACTTTAACAGAGTTCACAAAGGATTATTTCACAGAGAAGAAAAGAGATACATAAGTGAACTCCGTGAATTATTCTCTCTGAGAATTCTGTGGTTAAAGAAGAGTTTACGAATTCACCACATTCCCAATCACATACATTTCATCCATCGTAGGATTCACGCTGCCACCCATTGGTTCAAGTGTAACAGCGAATGCGAGAGCATCATTTGCACTGGACATTTGAAGCATGCCTGTTTTGGAATCAAACATGCCTACGCTTACCGGTTTGTTTGAAGAATCAATAAACCAAAGTTGATATTCTTTACCGGCAGGTGCAGCAGGAAGATTCTTTACATCGAGGTAAACAACTTTTGTGTTTTTATTCCAGTAAATCATTGCCAAACTTTGGGGCGATTTTGCTGTTCCCTTCATTGCAACATGAACAGTATTCACATCTGAGAGAAATGCCAGTTGCTGCTGATTTGTAGTGAGCGCCGTTTCATTTCCCTTCAAATCATTTTGTAATTGAGCAACCTGATTTTTAAAACCTGAAATCTGTGAAGAAAGATTTAGAGCGATGCCGCCAACAACTACTAACAATGCAACACTTGCAGCAGCAACCCACAACATCGAATTATTTTTTATTACGGGCTTCAGTGCAACAACCTTTGAAGTAGAAGTAACAGAAGGGGATTCAATATTTCCTTCAATCGCATTCAAGATGCGCTCTTTCATCCAATCGGGCGGAGGGATTGAATATTTCTGTGCATAGTTTTCAAAAGAAGATTGTATGCTCAGTAATTCGGTTTTTATTTCAGGATAAATGCAAGCATTCAATTCTACATCGCGCATTTCTTCTATCGAAAGAAGACCTGCTGTGTAGAGATCGAGCGTACCTGATTGTATGTATTCCTGTGTATTCATTCAAAATATTTCGCGAAGGTGGATTATTGCCATTCGCATTCTTGTTTTTACTGTTCCTAATGGTATGTTCAGCTCCTCTGCAATTTCGGCGTGTGTGTAACCGCCGAAATAAGCAAGGTCAATCAACTCTCTGTGTTCCGGTTTTAGTTTTTCTACCATCGCTTTCAAACCAATTTGCTCAGTATTGAACGAAGTGCTTTTCTGCGAGTCAACGAAACTTACGACTTTATCGAGGTCAAGGTTTTTATTTTGATTTTTAAATCCTTTTGAGCGGGTAGTATCAATGGCGAGGTTGCGTGAAATATTTACCAACCATGTAAAAAGTTTGCCTTTCGTTTTATCATAATGCTGAAAGCCGTTCCAGATTTTTAGAAATGCTTCCTGCAACGCATCTTGTGCGGTTTCTTCATCCTGAACAATGCGATAAATAACTCCATACAAAGCGGCTGCATAATTATCATACAGGTAAGAGAAAGCAGCTTTGTCCTTTTTAAAAAGGCGGCTTACCAATTCATCTTCGGTAATTAATATTTTAGAAGTTGCTCCCACTTGGTTATGGTGCAAATATGACTCGAAATCAATTGCTGTGCAACAATGATTGCAAAAAAACAACATTTGAATTTTTTTGTGGGCAAGAAATCGTAATGAGTGAGTTGCGATTTCTATCTTTAAACCAAAATTTTTAAGCCCCATGACGTTGTTAGGTCAGTTGATTAAGAGAACATTAAATATTGATACCAGGCTGCCATTGATACAGCCGCTTACAGCCTTACGGCAGCAACAAAAAATATTAAGAAGGTTAATTCGCAAAGCCGCTTATACAAAGTTTGGATTAAAACATCAGTTTGTAGAAATTCTTAGAGAAGAAAATTTGATCAATGCATTTCAAGAGCATGTTCCGGTTTTCAATTACAATTCAATGCTGGAGCAGTGGTGGCATAAAACTTTGGAAGGGGAGGAGAATGTTTCGTGGCCCGGGCACACAAAATATTTTGGTTTGAGTTCGGGTACTTCCGAATCTGCAAGTAAGAGAATACCTATTACAAGAGAAATGATTCGTGCTATAAAAAGAGCAAGCATTAAACAAATTGTTTCATCAAAAAATTATGACCTTCCTTCTTACATTTTTGAAAAGAAAATTTTGATGCTTGGAGGAAGCACTACACTTAACAATCGCGGTGATTATTTTGAAGGTGACATGAGCGGCATTAGTGCAAAAGAAATTCCGTTTTGGTTTCATGTTTTTTATAAGCCGGGAAGAAAGATTGCGAAGGAGAAAAACTGGGAGAAGAAATTAAATGAAATTGCCAAGAGGGCAAAAGATTGGGATGTTTCTATAATTGTGGGTGTGCCGGCATGGATACAAATAATGCTCGAAAGAATTATTGAACACTACGATCTGGAAAATATTCATGAACTGTGGCCACATCTCGAAGTGTATGTGCACAGTGGCGTTTCATTTGAACCGTACCGAGAAGGATTTAAAAAATTATTTGGCCGCCCGATTATGACGCAGAATACCTATCTGGCATCGGAAGGTTTTATTGCATTTGATAATCGCCATGATTGTAAAGGAATGAAGATGATGCTTACCAATGGAATCTTTTATGAGTTCGTTTTATTTGATGAAAATAATTTTGATGCCGATGGTGAAATTCTTTCCACTGCAAAGGCAATTCACATTGGTGAGGTGGAGGAAGGAAAACAATACGCGCTCTTGCTCTCTACTTGTGCAGGAACGTGGCGCTATTTGCTTGGCGATGTAATTCAGTTTACTGATAAAGAACGAAGCGAAATAATTATTACCGGCAGAACAAAACATTATTTGAGTTTAACAGGAGAGCATCTTTCAGTTGATAATATGAATCATGCAATTCAACATATTGCTGCTGAAATGAATCTTGATATTCGTGAATTCACCGTTGCCGGAATTTCTTATGAAGGAAAATTCGCTCACCACTGGTGGATTGGTTGCGATTCTAATGTTGATTCAGTTGCACTTAAAAGTTTGCTTGATCAAAAGCTGCGTGAACTTAATGATGATTATGCCATTGAGCGTGATTCAGCTTTGAAAGAAGTGTTGGTTACTATTCTCTCCAATAAAATTTTTATGGATTGGATGGAATCAAAAGGTAAACTCGGCGGGCAGCATAAATTTCCAAGGGTATTGAAAGGAAAACAATTAGAAGAGTGGGAGTTGTTTCTTGAAGAGAGATAAAAGGAAATAATTTAAGTTGAATCTCGTTAAGTTTATTTCTTAATGCAGAAACAATTCACCCTCATCTTTATTTTTCTTTTTTGTCTGAAGAATTCTTCTGCACAATTTCAAGCGGGATTTGGGATAAGCCCATCATATACCATTTCTATTATAAATGATTTAAAAGGAAGTAAAAAGATCTACAGTAACGGCGCACTTGATCCGCATGTAATGTTAAACTATGTGCATCAGAAAAAATACGGAGCTGCCATCAAACTGTCATGGACAACCAACAATCTTATATTTAGCAATTCAGGAACGGGAACACTCAATTACGTGGGTACACATTATCCCAAACCTGAATTGGGCTTTTTTCTTTTTTATAAAAAGCCCGTTTCCAAAAAAATTAACTACAAAGTATTTGGTGGCAGCGCTTTAGTAATACCCATTGGTATTTTGGGTGATGATTCGATGTTGCAAAATGGTTTTTCAAACGTGCTTTCTCATGGTATTGCTTATGCTGTTACAGGCACGGGCATAGTTGCAAAAGTTCCGGGCAGAAATCATTTCCTGGAATTAAGTTTTGATTATCATTTTGGAGTGGTCAACAAAACTTCAAATTCAGCAGACACAAATAGAAATTCAAAATCAAAGGAAGATCAAGAAATTCATTCGCGCTTAAGTTATTTGGAAATGAATATCAGTTTCATTTTTGGAAATGAAAAAGGAAACCTTAAATCGAAAAGAGAAAAATTGCGAGAGATAAATTATGTGATGTAGTTGTTAGTCTTTAGTAAAAAGTCGGAAGTCCTTAGAAAATTGGATTGCTCTTTTTTCTAAGGACTTCTGACTCCCGACTAAGGACTTAACTTATTGCACCATCCAGGTTTCTCTTCCTTTCAATAACTTATTCAAATCACCTTCACCCAATTTGCCAATGGCGGCTTCCATCTGTAGCTTCATGTCATCTTCATAAGTGCTTCGATCACGAACGTAAAAAACTCCGAATGGTTTTGGAAATGGATTTTGCTCTGTACGCATATCAAACAAACGCGATAAGATCATGGCTTTGTTGATGTCCTTTTCATCATGAATCATCAGGTCTTCTTTGGTAAATCCGTCAGCAAGATTAACTACTTCAGGTTTAAATCCATCAAGGTGAATTCCTTTTTCATCATTCTCACCAAAAACTAATGGCTGACCATGAACAAGAAAAATATCATTGATCTTCTTTGTTGATTTTTCTGTAAATGCTTCGAACACACCATCATTATAGATGTTACAGTTTTGATAAATTTCGAGGAATGATGCGCCTTTGTGTTTGTGGGTACGCAACAACATGTTTTGTAAGTGTGCAGGATCACGATCCATGCTGCGTGCAACAAATGTTGCATCACTACCCAATGCAAGAGCTATGGGATTAAAAGGGTGATCAATGGATCCGTAAGGTGTTGACTTTGCAACTTTTCCTTCGGGCGAAGTAGGAGAGTACTGCCCTTTTGTTAATCCATAAATTTCATTATTGAAAAGAAGAATGTTCACATCAAAATTTCTGCGAAGCAAATGAATGAAGTGATTACCGCCAATGCTCATTGCATCACCATCACCTGTTACAATCCAGACACTCAACTCGGGGCGGCTTGCTTTTAATCCGCTCGCAACAGCAGTTGCTCTGCCATGAATGGAATGCATTCCAAAAGTTTCGGTGTAGTATGGAAAGCGTGATGAACATCCGATGCCGCTGATAAAAACAATGTCTTCCTGCTTTAAACCTAACTGAGGAAGTATGGTGTGCACTTGTTTTAGAATTGAATAATCACCGCAGCCGGGGCACCAGCGCACATCCTGATCGGTTTGAAAATCTTTTGCGGTGAGTTTAACTTCTGGTGCGGGTGTTTATGTTGTTGTGTCAGCCATTTTATCTCTTTTTTTGTTCAGCTTGAATTTATTTTAAAAATATTAACCTAAAATTTCTTTCATCCTCTCAACCAGTTCTGCTTTCATAAATGGTACTCCCTGAATTTTATTGTATGGCATTGCTGGCAGCAGGAATTTATCACGAATCACTTTTACCAATTGACCATTATTGATTTCGGGAACTAAGAT
>JBKJNS010000137.1:0-13158 GCA_046593455.1 Chitinophagales bacterium
GGTTTTTTCTTTAGCCGACAGAAGAAAAATTACCGAAGAAGGCGTAAAGTTTCATTCGCACATTGGTGGCGCAAAACATCTTTTTACTCCCGAGAATGTAATGGACACTGAGCGCATTATTGGTGGCGATATTATGATGGCGTTTGATGAATGCGTTGCGTATCCATGCGAACATAAGGTTGCAAAAAAATCAATGGAGCTCACGCATCGCTGGCTGGTGCGCTGCATCAATCGCTTTAAGGAAACGACGAACATTTACAATCATAATCAAACTCTTTTTCCTATTGTGCAAGGAAGCACGTTTAAAGATTTGCGAATTGAATCTGCCGAATTTATTGCAGCGCAAAATTTAGAAGGCAATGCGATTGGTGGTTTATCTGTAGGCGAACCCGCAGATGAAATGTATGCAATGACGGAAGTCGTTTGTAAAATTCTTCCCATAGAAAAACCGCGTTACTTAATGGGTGTTGGAATGCCTGATAATATTTTGGAAAGCATCGCGCTCGGTGTAGATATGTTTGATTGCGTTATTCCCACCCGCAATGGAAGAAACGGAATGATCTTTACCAAGAACGGAATCATCAACATTAAAAATAAAAAGTGGGAACGTGATTTTACACCGCTTGATGATTTAGATAATTTCGCAAGCCGAGATTATTCAAAAGCATTTTTGCGACACATGCTTTTATCGAATGAAATTTTGGGTTGCCAGATTGCCAGCGTACACAATCTTTGCTTCTACCTTTGGATGATGAAGGAAGCACGGGAGAAAATTATTGAGGGAACATTTTTAGAATGGAAGAATAAAATGGTGAAGCAGTTGATGGTGCGGTTGTAGGCCTCATCCTAAATCCTTCTCCAAAGGAGAAGGACTTGGGATAAACCATTTCCAAATGGATATGTAACTTTGTAAAAAAAATATCATGCATCACACTTCGGGAATTACTATCGTGAAAGATTCTTACGGAAGAAAGAAAAAACTGATTGTTGACTTAACCAAAGTGAGCGAAGAAATTCAGGATTTGATAGATGGAATAATTTCTGACCTCAGGAAAAATGAACCAGCAGATCCGGCAGAGAAAGTTTTTAAGAGACTGGATAAAAAATTTAGTCTTAACAAATAGCCGGTAATTGTAGAATTATTTAACAACATCTCCCTTGCATGCCATTCTACAAAATCGAAATTGTTAAAGCTGCACAGAAAGAAATATCTAAACTTCCGAAAATATATTATCAACCTGTAAGAGATGCGGTACTTCAATTAGCCGAGAATCCAAAATCAAAAAATTCAAAGAAACTAAAGGGGGTTGAAAAAACTTACAGAATTAAGAGTTGGTCCTTACCGAATCGTTTATTTGATTGAAGATAAGATCAAGATTGTAACAGTTACTCGCGTTGCTCATCGAAAGGAGGTGTATAATTAATTCTTTATAAAGAAATTTCCCGACGAAAATTTAACGGAATGAAAAAATAAAGTTGAAAAAATTAGATATCTATATCATTAAAAAATTCCTGGGATCATTCTTCCTCACGCTTGCATTGTTCATACTCATTGCAATTGTGTTTGATGTGGTGGAGAAGCTCGAAGATTTTTTAGATGATAAAGTACCGCTCTCAGAAATTATTGTTGACTACTACTTTAATTTTATTCCCTACTTCGCAGTGCTGTTTACACCGCTGTTTCTATTTATAGCTGTAATCTTTTTTACATCACGCATGGCAAGCCGGTCAGAGATTGTTGCCATTCTCAATTCGGGCATCACGTTTAACAGAATGTTGGTTCCGTATTTTATCACTGCACTTTTTATTACCATACTAAATATTATCGCCAACCACTGGGTGATACCTGAAGCGAATAAAAAAAGATTAGCATTTGAAGATGTACATGTGGGCTGGCGGCAACACAACCCCGATAGAAACATGCACATGCAGGTTGCGCGCAATGAGTTTTTGTATATGGAAAATTTTACGCTCAGTGATAGTTCGGGTTACAAATTCGCCTATGAGAAATTTAAGAATGGGCAACTGGTTTACAAAATGCGCGCCGACAGAGTTACTTGGGAACCGAAGAAAAAAATGTGGGAACTAAAAACTTATGCCGAGAGGTTTAATGATACGCTTAAAGAAAAACTTCGCTTCGGTAAAGACACATTGGTGCGTTACAACTTTACTCCAAATGATTTAAAGAAAGATGAAAAATCAATGTACTCACTTAACAGCACTGAATTAAATGAGCGCATTGCCGAATTAAAAATGCGCGGATCAAATAACGTTGCATTTTTTGAAGTGGAGAAATACAGGCGCACATCATTTCCATTCGCTATTCCTATTCTTATGCTCATTGGTGTTTCACTTTCCTCGCGCAAAGTGAGAGGAGGAATTGGGCTGCACATCGGTTTCGGCATTGCGCTTTCCTTCACTTACATTCTCTTTCTTCAGTTCTCACAAACATTTTCTACAACAGGAAACTTACCTGCGATCTTAGGCGTTTGGATTCCCAATATCATTTTTGCTTTTGTTGCATTGTTTCTTTATCGATTGGCGCCGAAGTAGTGAATGGTGAATAGTGAATAGTGAATAGTGAATCGCAAAAAGTTGAAAGGTTACACATTCGTTCCATTTCGAAACTCAGTACTCAAAACTCAAAGCTCATAACTCCATTACCATGGCGTAGGTTCATCACTAGGTGGAGCAATGTTATCGTCATCTTCCATTTCATCCATGCGCGAAGGCATAATGCGAATCATGCCGCCGGGATGCGGGGCAAAGTTTTCCATGTCGGCAAATTTTGCAAAGCGATCAATAAAGCGAACAGGAATATTTTCCAATGCACCGTTACGGTGTTTTGCAATAACAATTTCAGCAGTGCCGATAGTTGAATTTCCTTCAGCATCTTGTGTGATCTTGTAATATTCGGGGCGGTAAATAAATAAAACCATATCGGCATCCTGCTCAATGGCACCTGATTCCCGAAGATCTGAAAGTTGAGGGCGCTTATCACCACCACGTGTTTCTACGGAGCGATTCAATTGCGAAAGCGCGATCACCGGTATGTCTAATTCTTTTGCAATGCTTTTTAATGAACGCGAAATGTTACTGATCTCTTGTTCGCGGTTTGAACCTTTATTATCAGTAGTACCACTCATCAGTTGCAAATAATCAATCACAATCATTTGAATATCGTGCTGCATTTTTAAGCGGCGTGCTTTAGCGCGCAATTCAAAAATATTTATTGCAGGTGTATCATCAATGTAAAGTGGTGCAACAGAAAGGGTATCTACTTTATGCAATAGCTGCGTCCACTCATGTTCTTCTAAGTTTCCTCTGCGAATTTTCTCAGCAGGAATTTCAGTTTCAGCCGAGATCAATCGATTGGTTAATTGCAGAGAAGACATTTCAAGTGAGAAGAAAGCGACCGGCTTTTTAAAATCAACTGCAGCATTGCGAGCCATCGAAAGCACGAATGCAGTTTTACCCATACCAGGTCGTGCAGCAATAATGATCAAATCACTTTTCTGCCAGCCACTCGTAATTCTATCGAGACCTGAAAATCCTGTTGGTACACCGGTTACTGAATCCTTATGCTCTTTAATTGTTTGCAATTGATTCATTGCCTTTGTCACCAATTGACTGATGGGGCTGTAATTGCGACGAAGGTTTTGATCGGTGATATCATAGATTCCTTTTTCGGCAGCATCTAATAATTCAAATACATCAGTGGTATCTTCAAATGCATCTTTAACAATATCAGATGAAATGCGAATGAGTTCGCGTTGAATAAATTTTTGAGAAACAATACGTGCATGGTATTCAATGTTGGCGGCTGATGCAATTCTGTTAGTGAGTTCTGTTACAAAAAATGCTCCGCCCACCGATTCCAATTCACCACGTTTACGTAATTCATCAGTTACTGTTAGAATATCAACCGGCTGCGAGCGCTCGAATAAACTTCTTATTGTTGCAAAAATTTTCTGATGTGCATCAACATAAAAACTTTCGGGTTTAAGAATGTCAACAACAATTGAGAGCGCATCTTTCTCCAACATTAATGCGCCTAACACTGCTTCTTCAAGATCACGCGCCTGCGGCGGAACTCTGCCAAAAAGAAAAGTGCTGAGTTCACCTTCAGATTTTCTGCGCATCAATCTTCCTCTGCCTAATTGTTTATTCAGTTCATCAACTTGATCAGCCATTTGCGTGTATTTTTTTTCGTGAAGGGGCACCAAAGAAAATTAAATCGAATACATGAAAGCAGAAAACTGAAATAAATAGTTGTGAACAGCAATTCACAAATGTTACACACGATTGTTTGAAAATAAATTATGCGTGAACAGCAACAGTGTTGACAGAAAAATTATTTGAAACGAATTGCATTCACGGGATTCATTCGAGAAGCAGATATTGCGGGAACAATTCCTGCAATCAAACCAATTACAGATGAAACAAGCAAGCCCCATAAAATATTTGAAAGGTTCATGGCGAGATTAAAACTAATTGCTGACGTAAGGCCTTTCAAAACAAGAAATACCATTAACAAACCAAGCATTCCGCCAATAACAGAAAGTATTACAGCTTCGGTTAGAAACTCCAGAAAAATAAAATAATTTTTTGCGCCAAGAGCTTTTTTAATTCCGATTAAATTCGTGCGTTCTCTAACAGAAACAAACATGATGTTCGCAATACCAAACCCGCCTACTAAAATTGCAAAGCCCCCGATGATTGCTGCCACCCAATCCATTACTCCAAATATGGAACTTATCTGATCACCGATGATACTGATTTGATTGAGTGCAAAATTGTCGCTTTGTTTTGGAGAAATTCTTCTTGCTGATCTCATTACACTTCGTATCTCATCTTTCAATTGCGCATTTGAAACACCTTCCCTGGCTTCTACCATTATTGTTGGCTCTACCTGAAAGCCATCAACTTTTATGAGCGAGGTGAGAAAGTAATATGGCATCATAACTATGTTATCGTTGCTGGTTTCAACAATGCTTTTACCTTCTTTGGCAAACACACCAATAACGGTGAGTTTACTCCCCATCAAATCAATTTCCTTTCCGATAGGATCGGTATTTCCCTGAAATAATTCTTTGATCACATCGGCGCCCAGAATAACTTTATGATCTCCTCCAAAATTTTCGGCAGGCGTAAAATATCTTCCTCTCTCAATATTCAAATCCATCACACGATTAAAATCCTGCGATACTCCATTGATCGTTGCACTTCTTACGCTTCTGTCGCCGAACTTAACAACAGGCCCATTCATCCATATTGAAATTGCAACTGCAGAAGCAGTGCTTACATTGTCCTGAACTTTCTTCATTTCATCATAATTGGCATAAGGACGATTCCAATAACGCCACCATGGATACTCAGCTTCTCCTTCTTCAAGTCCCCATGGAAATTTTTGAATATAAACTACATTATTCCCCAGCTTACTAACTCCATTTCTTAGATTATTTTCCAATGAATCTACTGATGAGAAAATTGAGATCACACAAAAGATTCCGATCGCTATTCCTAAAAGTGTAAGAAAAGTGCGGAGTTTATTCACCCTTAACTCGCGAATGGCAAGCAGTACAGACTCTCTGAAAATTCGAATGATCATATTCATCGTTTTGCAAACGTAATTCAAAACATTTTAACAAGTGCAAATCACGCATTACCTGTATAAATCCTTTCAACGAAAATTATTTATACTGAACACCAAACAAAATTTCATTCAGAATCAAAACAGTTTATATTTGCACTCCATTTTTAAAAAACAATAAAGCATTTTAGGATTTAGCGAGCAACCACAAGTAATTATTCTTTTATCTGCTTAGTATTCTGAGATTCTTTTAATAAACCGTAATTTATTAAGAGCCAAAATGAAACTATCACAATTCAAATTTGACATTCCCCAAGCGCTGATTGCGCAGTACCCTTCAAAGAACCGCGGCGAAGCACGATTAATGATCGTTGACCGCAAAACCGGAAAGATCAAGCACAAACAGTTTAAAGATATTCTAACCATCTTTAATGAGAATGATTGCATGGTCTTGAATAACACTAAAGTTTTTCCTGCCCGTTTATATGGTAGAAAAGAAAAAACAGGTGCAAAAATTGAAGTTTTTCTTTTGAGAGAACTCAATCACTCCATGCGCCTTTGGGATGTTTTGGTTGATCCTGCAAGAAAGATTCGTGTAGGAAATAAACTTTATTTTGGTACTGATGGTGCTTTGGTGGCAGAAGTAGTGGACAATACTACTTCACGAGGCAGAACCATAAGATTCCTGTTTGATGGAACCGATGATGAATTAAAAGAAACACTCTATTCACATGGAGAAACACCCATTCCAAAATACATCAAGCGCAAACCCGAACCTTTGGACGAAGAGCGTTATCAAACCGTTTATGCAAAACATGAAGGTGCAGTTGCCGCTCCAAGTGCAGGAATACAATTGAGCCGAGAAATGCTGAAGCGTTTAGAAATTAAAGGAATCAATCTTCCTGAGATTACGCTGCATACTGGCTTGGGAACATTCAGACAGATAGAAGTTGAAGATCTGTCAAAACATAAAATGGATGCTGAGTATTTTAAAGTTGATCAGGAAGCCTGCAACGTGATTAACAAAGCAATTGATAACAAAGCAAAAATTTGTTCAATGGGAACCACCACCATGCGTGCTATTGAATCATCGGTGTCAGCTCATAAATATGTAAAGCCTGTTGAAGGCTGGACCAATTTATTCATTCATCCTCCTTATGATTTCAATATTTGTAATTGCATGATCACTAATTTTCATATGCCAAAAACAAGTTTGCTCATTATGGTATGTGCATTTGCCGGTTACGATCTTACGATGGAATGTTATCGCACAGCTATGAAAGAGAAATATAAGTTTGCTATTTATGGCGATGCAATGCTCATAATGTAATCAAACGCTGCTTTACTTCTACGCTGATTAAATTTATTCTTACATTTAGTCATTCTACATTGCAATACTTTTTTAAGTGAAGGAAAAAAAAATTGTAATTATTGCTGCTGCAGGTTTTGGAACCAGAATGAATAACACTGTTCCAAAACAATTTTTGCTGATTAATGGAGTGCCATGTATCGTTCATACCATCAATGCGTTTTTAAAAGAATGGAATGATGCGGAATTTATTATCACATTACCTGCTGAAGAATTTGACCGATGGGAAAAGATCAGAAAAAAGTTTTTAAAAAAAATCCCTATCAAAATTACCAAAGGCGGTGCAACAAGATTTCACTCTGTAAAAAACGGATTGAAACTGGTTCATGAAAAAGGAATTGTTGCAATACAGGATGCATGTCGCCCTTTTGTAAATGAATTACTTCTTAAGAGGTGCTATGAAACTGCTTTGGAAAAAGGAAATGCCGTACCTGCAATCGAGCTTAAGGATTCTATACGCGAAGTATTTAAAGAAACCAACAAGCACCGGCAGCGTTCAAAGTATAAAATAGTACAGACTCCTCAGTGCTTCGACTCCGAGGTTATTAAGAATGCTTATAAGCAAACCTTTAATGAATCATTCACAGATGATGCTTCAGTAGTTGAATCCTCTGGTATCAGAATTAATCTGGTAGAAGGTGATCCATCAAATTTCAAGATCACAACAATGCTTGATTTAATAACGGCAGAAAAACTTTTGGAAACAAAAGCATATTAGTCTTTCAATGAAAATAAGCGGATTTAGTTTTATAAGGAATGGAATAAAACTCCGCTACCCTTTTATACAATCCATTCAATCCATTCTCCCGCTTTGTGATGAATTTATTATTGCAGTTGGAAATAGTGATGATGGAACCAGAGAAGCAATAGAAACAATTGCTTCATCAAAAATAAAAATCATTGATACCATCTGGGATGATTCACTTCGTGAAGGAGGAAAAATTCTTGCTCAGCAAACTGATATTGCCTTTAATGAAATAAGCGGAGACTGGGGTTTCTACTTACAGGGCGATGAAGTAGTTCATGAAAATGATCTTCAGAAAATTAAAGATGAAGCAATAAAATATCTCAATGAAAAAAAAATTGATGGATTACTTTTTTCATGGCTTCATTTTTTTGGAAACTATAATTATGTAGCCAAACAAAAATCGAGAGGTATTTATCCTTATGAAGTGCGAATGATTAAAAATAATAAATTGATAAAATCATTTCGTGATGCACAGGGATTCAGAAAATATTCTTCAACGCCGAAATCGCAACAAAGAAAAAACCCTGAACTACTTAATGTTAAAAAAATTGATGCCACTATTTTTCACTATGGAAAAGTAAGAGGCCCGGTTCAAGAACTTGAACGTGCAAAATCATTTCACAGTTTGTGGCACAGTGATGATTGGCTTAAAACAAATTTGGGTGCGCAAACAGAATTTGATTATCGTTGCAAATTTCCTCTGGAGCAATTCAAAGGATTGCACCCCGCAATAATGAATGAGAAAATAGAAAATGAAAACTGGAATTTTATTCCTGAAAAAAAGAATATTCAAATCCCTCTTAAATACAAGTTGCTGAATTCAATTGAATCACTTACAGGCATAAGGCCCTTCGAATTCAAAAATTACAAATTAAAATAGTGTAAGGTGATGAGTAGACTTTTTTTAGAAAAAGTAGAGTGTGTGTTTTTTATTCAGTACTCATCTTCATTAAAGAAAAAATCATCGTGCGTAGGATAGTCGGGCCAAATATCTTCAATGCCTTCATATACTTCAGTTTCATCTTCCAATTCCTGCAGGTTCTCAATAACTTCCACCGGCGCTCCCGAACGTATCACATAATCGATCAATTCATCTTTGGTTGCAGGCCAGGGTGCCTCTTCGAGGTAACTCGCTAATTCAAGTGTCCAATACATCTTCTGCGGGTAAGGGGTTTAATTTTCCGCAAAAATAACCGAATAGTTCATTAATCAAAATTTAAATAAAACTATCAATTGCTAAATAATGCTTCCCTCTGGAACCTTTTACAGGCGGGGCTTCCATTGAACCTCTTCACTTCCTGCCTCAAAAGAAATTTTACGAGAAAGCACAAAAAGAAAATCTGAAAGACGATTGAGATAAATTATGATTAAGGGTTCAATTTTTTCTGACTCATTTAATAGCACCACCATACGCTCTGCTCTTCGGCAAACGCAACGTGCAATATGGCAAATGGCATTTGCAGAATTTCCTCCCGGTAGTACAAAAGAATAAAGTTCCGGCAGTTCTGCCTGAAAATTATCAATTGATTGTTCAAGCAATTCAACATCTGAATTCAACAGGTCGGGAACTTTCATATTTGAAACATCAGTATCACTAGCCAGCAATGAGCCCATTGTAAATAGCCGGTCTTGTATTTCTTTCATCAACTTTTTATCAGTCGCATTTTTTAAATGCTCCGCAACCAAACCAATCCATGAATTTAATTCATCAACAGTACCATAAGCATCAATTCTAATATGGCTTTTTAAAACCCTTGTTCCTCCAATTAATTGGGTGCTTCCATTGTCTCCTTTTCGTGTATATATTTTCATCAATTAAAATTTTAGTTGAAATAATTTCTGCAATATCCTAAAAATTTACTTTTTGCCTTCTGTGAATCTAATGTAATATCTTTCACACAAATTACTTAGAATGAACAAAAAAATTTTAATGGTTGCTGGTTTCTCAGGTGCAACCGCAGTTGCATTAGGTGCATTTGCAGCACATGGTTTAAAACAAATCATATCGGAAGATCAGTTAAGAATTTTTCATACCGGTGTTGAATATCATTTCTACCACACGTTTGCTTTGTTTGCTGTTGCTTTTCTTTCTGAAAAGATTAATAGTAAGGTGATAAATTTTTCAGGTTGGCTTTTTACGGCCGGCATTATTTTGTTTTCCGGTAGTTTGTATTTGCTCGCAACTCTCCCCTCTCTTTATTGGGTAGGAATAATAACACCCATCGGAGGATTATGTTTTATTTTAGGTTGGTTATTTGTTGCATTCGCTGCTATTAAATCAAATTAATCCTGCCGAATTGAAATAAAAAAATCCCGGCTATGCACCGGGATTTTTTCAGTTTAGGAATTTTATAAATTAAAATTTCGGATTCTCTTCCTCTTTTAGTTCTTCTTCATCCTGCGGCTGATCCTTTTGTTCTTCATAGGTATCAATTGCATCGGGATCAAATCCAGGATCACCCATTTCATAAATTAATTCTTTGCCCGGAATTGTTCCAATTATCTTAAATTCTGTTCGCCTGTTTAACTGGCGGGCTTCAGGGCTATCTTTTCCATCTGCCTTAATTTCCTTTGCAAGTGGTTTAGTTTCACCGTACCCTTTTGCTTTCAATCTCTCCGCAACAACACCTCTTCCAATCATGTAATCAACCACACTTTGAGCACGAGCTTGAGATAATTTTTGGTTATAGTCATCTTTTCCTTTGCTGTCTGTGTGTGATCCTATTTCAACAATAATATCTGGATTGTCAGTTAAAATCTGGTAAAGTGTATCTAACCCTGGCTTAGATTGAGGGCGAAGATTTGCAGAATCAAAACCGTAATAAATATTCTCGATTCTAATTGGCTCATGCGGAATTAATTTCATATATAAATCTACACGCATGGTATCGTTCTCATCTTTCTCGTTCACCACAAATGTTGATGAGCCGGTGAAGTAACCATCCTTAGTTGACTTAAGTGTGTATGATTTTTTTACTTTTGTATTAAAGAAGTAAAGTGAATCTTGCTTAGACATTTTAGTACCAATCTGCATATTCTTATCGTCTAAGAACATAACCTTTGCGCCCGTAATTAATTTGCGGGTATCCTGATCATAAACATTTCCGCGCACTGCATACAAAAGTTTTTTAGGATATTCTACTCTCCAAATATCATCACAACATGTCTCGCTTTTTACCGAAATAGTTCCGGGGCGATTTGAAACCAGGTAACCGGTATAACCATTATCATCAAGCGTGTAGTACATATCATCAACACTTGAATTAATTGGTGAGCCAAGGTTGACTGCATTTTCCCATCTCTTTTGTGAACCTCGTGATTTATAAATGTCTTCTCCACCCATTCCAATCATTGCATCAGAACTAAAATAAAGCGTTCCTGTTTTTGAATCGTAATAGGGAGTACGCTCATCGCCTGCAGTATTAACTTTTCTTCCACAGTTTTGGGGATTAGAAAATTTACCACTCTTATCACGTGCAGCAAACCAGATATCCAATCCACCTTCGCCATTTGCGCGGTCGCTCACCCAATAAATAGTTTCACCTTGCTTGGTTGAAATTCCAAGTGTAGGTTGTGTATTGGTTGAACCCGACAAATTGATTACGTCATCTAATTTTTGAGGATCGCCCCATTTTCCATCTTTAATTTCACTTACATAAATCGCGCAATTCATCTTCATGGTATCATTATTCAATTCACATTTAGTGAAATAAAAACGCTTTTTATCTGTAGAGAATGTTCCATTTCCTACGTGAACGTTGTTATCATTCCAAGGAGCGAAACTTAGAAGTTGTGCTTTTTCAAAATTCCATCCGGTTTTATTGTTTCCACTTACATTTGAAACATAGAATTGAGCAAACTTGTTATTCTTTTTAATCTCATCAAGCATAATAATTGAATCTGATTTTAAAGAGGAAAACAAAACTGCTGTATCACCTAAAGGAACCGGAGCAAAATCTGTGTATGGATTATTTATGTTTGCTCCAATGTGATTTACTTTAACGGTATCGGGCTTCGCTAATTTTGCCATAGCAAAATCACACCCTTTAGATTGTGTTTTTGCCTGCTTTCTTAAAGTTTGTGAATCAGGTCCTTTATAATCCTTTCCAAACTGATCAAATACTTTTTTTGCATCCTGGTATTTTCCATTGTACATCAAAGTAAGTCCATAATAGTATGGCGCCATTCCGTATAAAGGATCATTCAAGTCTACAAGTTTTTTGTACCAATCTTCAGCTTCTTTATAATCGCGAAGTTTATATTCACATTCTGCTACCTGGCTGATTACATAAGCATTGCCTGCCTGTTTTTCATCAACCGCCATGTAGTATTGAGCAGCATTGTAAAAACTTCCAAGGCTATAGAGGTAATCAGCCATCTTAAGACTTTTCTTAAAGCTGAGTTTTTGTATTGGGAAATCCTGAGCGCTTGCATTCATTGCAATTGATATTATTATGAAGGCTGCTGCTATTCTGTAATATTTCATTTTAATATTGTGTTTAATTTTTTAGGAAATGAATTTTATTTCTTCTTTAAAAAAATTATTTCATTTAGTAGCGTGGGCAAAAGAAGATTGGCTTATCTAAAATAAATCCACCAAGGCAACCGGTATAACCAAGTGATAATTCAAATCCACCATTGCCGTTGCTTGCATTACTAAGTGATGACGTATTGATGTCATAGCTAAATCCAAAACGTATTCTCTTGTAATCAATTCCCACAACAGGAATTAATGCATCACCTACTCTATCATAAATACCACCAAAGATTTTTACATCTTCATTAACTTTATAAGCAACACTTGCTCCTACATTAATTTCCTGTGCTGCAGTTTGCGACATAAATAATACTTGTGGAATTAAATCAAGTTGTTCGGTTAATCCAATTCTTACTCCGCCATGTACCACTAAACGCATTCCCAATTTGTTATCTCCACCATTGAGGAAAACTTCTTTTGGAGGAAGTAAATGGAAACCAGCAAGACCAAGAAAAACATCAGCCTTGCTTGAAGCTGCATAAGACAAATAGAGACCAGCATTAAGATCAACATATGCAAACTTGTCTTTATAATTTTCACCGGATGCTAAGTTCGGATCAAAGCCTTCTCCATCAAATTGATTTTCCCAGGTGAGGTCACTAAACTTAAGAGATCTTTGTACATAACCAACCTGCAATCCAAGCGACAAATTTAATTTTCTGTTTGCAGTTACTGGTCTTGCATAAGCAACAGAACCCATTATACTTAGGTTGCCCAATGACCCTGTACCTGCTTTATCATTCAGCAATAGACCACCTGCAGATAAAGTTCCGGTTTTAATAAGGCGCTGCAAAACATTATTAATATCAAATGAAACTGATGGTGTTACGTATGGATCGGTAACGCTGCTCCATTGACTGCGGTAATTTGCCGAAGCTCTGTAGTTACATTCATTGATACCTGTTAAGGCA
>JBKJNS010000165.1:0-2601 GCA_046593455.1 Chitinophagales bacterium
GAAATCTTGGAATCGGTACAACTTCACCTTCTTCTTTACTTCATTTGAAAGGAAGCAATGAATTACTTCGCATTGAAGGAACCGATGCATTCATTGGTTTTTACAGTTCCACCACACAGAAAGCATTTATTCAACGAACCGGCGACAATTTGAAAATCGCAAGTAATGCAGGTGATATCATTTTTGGAAATAATGTAACCGGCGATCAGATGTGGATATTAGACGATGGCAGAATCGGAATGGGCACATCAACTCCAAAAACCGGCTACAAACTTTCGGTAGAAGGAAAAATTGCCTGCCGCGAGTTGAAAGTTGAAACCGCTTCATGGCCCGATTTCGTTTTTAAGAATGACTATCAGCTCCTTTCACTGCCTGAATTAGAAAACTTCATTTCAAAAAATAATCACCTCCCCGGTATTCCATCAGCAACAGAAATGGAGAAGGATGGAATAGCGGTTGGTGAAATGCAAAATATGTTGATGCAGAAAGTGGAAGAACTCACATTGTACGTGATTGAATTGCAAAAGCAGAATACAACGCTTGCACAAAAAGTAAATCTGCTTGAGGCAAAATAGTATTTCAGTTTTCATAACATTTTCAATTTATAACAATGAAAAAAATAATCGCCTTTACAAGTTACTGTGTTATAACTGTTGTGATCATCAGTGCGGGTTTCAAATGCGTTGTTGCCCAAAGTTCAATTGCTACGGTTAAGGAAATTAATGAATCGCAACTTACACCGAAGGAAAGAGAATTTGCTTCACATACTTTAAAAAGCGAATTCGTTTCGAAGTATTGGTATGCCGAATTTTCTTTTGATCCTGCTGCTGCTGAATTGCAGATTTCATTACCCGAAACAGAAGTAATCAACTTTAAACTGAATCGCAAAAAAGATCAGGCAGATGGATTATCATGTTGGAACGGAAAAGCAACAGATGGTGCAAGTGCTACATTGGTGTGGCACAATGGAATGATTCACGGCAACATTGCCGTGAATCAAAAATTGATTTACAGCATTCAACCTTTAGGCGGCAACCGGCATATCATTTACATCATCAATCAAAAGTATGCCCCACGAGAAGAATCGCCCGCGTTGTATGAAAAGATGAAGCAGGGTGGTGATGCCGTTCCTGAAGAAATGAATCATCCAAGATTCGAGCAACCGGATGAAAGCGATCTTAGATCGGGAGGTAGTGATTGTTACATCAGAGTATTAGTGGGTTTTGATAATGATGCCGCCCTCAATTTAGCAGACCCGATTGGATTTGCACTTGAGTGCGCAGAGCTTTCAAATACTATTTACGGCAACAGCCAAATTAATTTTCAAATGGAGATTGCGTATGTAAGAAATTACCCCGATGTAGCTTCAAGTGATATTGAAGATGCACTTGGGGAATGGCAATATGATGCCTTTGATTCAAAGTTTAATGATGTATTCAGCGAGAGAGAACAGTACGATGCGGATTTCTGTATTTTGATTGCAGAAGATTTTGTTGGTGATTACGTAGGACTTGCAGCAACCATACTTGCAAGCTATGGCTCGGCATTCTGTGTTGTGGAACGTGGCGCAGCCATTGACAATCTATCCTTCACTCATGAGATCGGTCACCTCATGGGTGCCCGTCATGATCTATATGTTGATGGCTCGGGCGATTTTAATCATGGCTATATTATTCATACTGAAGAAGTGAGAACCGTAATGGCTTACAATGATGAATGTGAAGACAATGGTTACGACTGCGCCCGCGTTCAATATTTTTCAACGCCCGATGTAAATTATCCGGGAACGAGCAAACCATTAGGAACTGTTAGTGACAACTATAATGAAAAGGCGCTTGATGAAAATGAAAGTGTGTTCGCCGACTTCGAACTTGTTGTGAGCGATAAATCATTTTTCTTCCCTGAGTTTGTTGATGGATCTGTTTATGGAAACATAACCGCCATCAATACTATTCAGCATGTTTCAACTTATGAAGTTACCGGCGGAGCGCAGGTGGTTTGGAGTGCCGGTGATTGGATTTTGCTTGAAGAAGGTTTCTATGCTGGCGACGGAGCATCTTTTACAGCCAAAATGAGTGGATGTGATGCACTGCGATTGCAAGATGAATCCGTTTACTCAAGTGACTCAACTGATCTTTCTTCAACCGTAAAATTATTTCCGAATCCGACGGCAGGTGAAACAACCGTTTCATTTCAGCTTGAAGAAAAGTCGAATGTTTCATTAAGTTTGGTCGACCTTCAGGGAAGAACGATTTATGAAAACACAAAACAACTTTATGAAGCGGGGAAACAACAGATCATTATTGACTGCGCGTTGTTTTCATCAGCTACTTACCTGTGCTATTTGAGAATTAATGGTGAGCCCATCGTGAGTAAATTAATTGTTCAACAAGATTGAAGGCAGTACACATAAATAACTATATAAGTAAAATTTAATGCAATGAAAACCATTACTACCCTGCTGTTCTTCTGCTTATTTGTATTGTCGGTTAGTGCTCAAACACAGGTTTGTTTTACAACCGCAGATGATCAGAATCCGGATAGCTGCAATTATGAGTATTGTATTTTAGATAATGCGCCATTCAATTTTTCGAAGGGCAG
>JBKJNS010000280.1:0-2773 GCA_046593455.1 Chitinophagales bacterium
ATTTGGAGAGAGCGGAAAGCCGGAAGAGTTGATGAAGAAGTACGGCATCGATACTCCGAACATTGTTGAAGCAGTGCAACGCGTAATTCAGCGAAAAGGAAAATAATTTTTCTTAACACAGCACGTTTCGGTAGCAGTTGTTTGAACCGAAATCTTTATTGAATGTCAACTTCAAATTCTCTACTTCAAGAACAAAAGATATTTTCTGATGAAGAAATTCTCAATGCATTCAAGGATGCTGACAAAAAAGAAAAAGCATTTACTTCTTTACTCCAAAGAGATCAAAAAAAAATTTACTGGTTCATTCGCCGAATGGTAATTGACCATGATGATGCAAATGATCTGGTACAGGAAGTTTTTATTAAGGTTTGGAAAAGCTTAGGTGGTTTCAGAGGCGAATCGAAAATAATTACTTGGCTTTACCGCATTGCGAGCAACCTCACCATTACTTTTTTAGAACAGAAAAAAAGAAAGTTTAGCCATATCGAACTTTCGGAAGGCGACGACCTTAAAGAGAAATTATACTCGGGGATTTATGTCGACAGCAATAAAATCCAATTAAAATTACAGGAAGCAATTCTCACACTGCCCGAAACACAGCGACTGATTTTTCAACTCAGGTACTATGATGAATTGAAGTATGAAGAGATTTCGGAAATCACCGGGACAACTGTGGGAGGGCTAAAAGCGAACTATCATATTGCAGCTAAAAAAGTTGAATCATTTATTAAAAACACTCATTAATCTTTTGAAATGAATTAAACCTCTTTGCTATTTCCGTGTCAACAATTGTAGTGAACAGGAGAAAAGAAAAAGAAATGGAAAACAATAAAATGATACAGGATGAATTAATGGAAATTGCGCCGGAGCTTGCAATGGTTTTGCGTGAACATCCGTTTAAAATACCTGAACGTTATTTTAAAAATGCCGAGACTAATATTCTTGCTTCAATTAAATTTAATGAAGCGGAAAATGAAGTTCCTCTTTTAGAAAATAAAGAGCACCCATTTAAATTGCCTGCTAATTATTTTTATGATTTACCGGGTTCAATTCTTTATAAAATTAAAGAAGTAGAAAGCAATTCAGGCACAATTAACAAAGGAGTCGTAAAATTTGTAAGTAAAAATAAATGGGGGATCGCAGCCGCCGCTTCGGTTCTTTTGGTAATAATGATTTCAATCTTAAGGCAGCCTGCCGTTCCTTTTTTTGCTTCCAATATTAATTCCGACACTACTTACCTCTTACTCGAAACTGCAACCGCTTTATCGGATGAAATGGTAGTCGATCTTTATTTCGAAAACCTGGAACTATCGGATGTTACACTAGAAAATAATGAGGTAAATTATTTAATTGAAGCAGCAGATCTCAATACTGAATACATTAACTCACTATAAAATCATTCACTTTAAATTCAAGAAACATGAAATCAATCAATAAATTATTCTTAGCTGCATTAATGGTTTCGCTTACCTTATTTCTTTCAACTTTCAATTCACATGCACAGCAACCACCACCACCAAACCATGATGATATTGAAGCAAGACGAATCGGCTTTATAACCAAAGAGCTTCAACTAACACCTGATGAAGCAAAAGTATTTTGGCCGGTTTACAATAAATACAGAGATGAATTAGATGTGTTAAGGAAAGGAAGGGCTTCTGAATTACTCGGCGCAAAAATGAATTTTGATGCTATGACAGATGAGGACGTAAGTAAACTGATTGATAATGAATTTGCATCGCGCCAAAAAGAAATCGATTTACAACGCAAGTATAATGTTGAATTCAAAAAAGTATTGCCTGTGAAAAAGGTTGCCAGACTTTACCGTGCCGAACAACAGTTTAAAGTGAACCTGATTAAAGATATGCCGCAAGGGCAAGGCAGTCAAAGACCTCGGGGTGAACAAGGAGGGAATCTTCCGCCAAATAAATAAGCTCAAAAAGTTTGTTGCAAATTCTTTAAGATTATTTACTCTATTTTTGAGGCTTCAAACCGAAACACAATGAACCATCTTTTTCTAATAAGCATGCCCGGCGGCAGCGAGTGGATTCTTATTTTTCTTGCAATTCTTCTTTTGTTTGGCGGTAAAAAAATTCCTGAACTAATGAAGGGAATTGGCAAAGGAATTCGCGAATTTAACAGTGCAAAGGCTGATGTGCAGCAGCAGATTGAAGATGGAATTAAGGACGATAAAAAAGATACAACTAAGAGCTAATTCTGCTTACCCCCTAAAATAAAAATAGCCCAAGCTTTTGCTTTTAAGCGAAAAAACGGTTTTGCTAAATCTCAATTTCAATACAGTTCTAAAATTGATAGTGCAAATTTCTTGTTAAAAATTTTTAGCACCTTTCTTTTAATTTATCTTGCAGCATATTTTTTACTAACACAATTTTTTCTACTTATGTACACGCACATAAATCAGAAGTATCTTATTCCATTTATATTCAGCTGCTGCTTTGCAATGTTAATGCCCTTGATGGTTGTTGCTCAACTTCCCGAAACAAACAGTACTGAAGAGAAAGTTTTGCCCGATCAGTTTGATTCTAACGATTCGCTAAACGTATCGGACAATGAATCAATTGATGCAGATAGTTTAACACAGGAGAAAATTTCTTTTGCCGATGTCGATGTTCCCATATTTGAAGATCAGGTTTACGAATCAAGGTTGAAAGAGATCAATTCTCAAATTCCCCTTGACTATAATGAACAGGTGCGCAAGTACATCGATCTGTATGTGTTACACCGCCGCTCACAGGTACAGCGCATGGTTGGG
>JBKJNS010000288.1:0-5383 GCA_046593455.1 Chitinophagales bacterium
TATGCCGAAGTTTTGAGTTTAGCAAATGAACCTCACTGAATTCTTGTAAGCCGAAATGCAGTATGAAAAAACTACTCAATAAAATTATCGACTTCTCACTCTTGCGCAGAGTAATGCGTTTGGTGAAGCCTTATAAGAAACGTTTTTATGTTGCCGTTGCAATTGCTGTTTCAACTGCTGTTCTTGCCCCGGTAATTCCTTACATCGTGCAAATCACTATTGACAAATATATTATTGGTGGTAATTCAGCAATGCTTTATAACATGACCTATTTGTTGCTCGCCATTCTTTTATTGCAGGCATTGCTCTCCTACAATTTTACATACAGCACCAATTTACTTGGTCAGTCAATTGTTCGCGATCTGCGCACCCGCGTGTTTTCACATGTGTTGAGTTTAAATCTCAGGCATTTCGATCGCACACCCATCGGCACTTCAGTTACAAGAACCATAAGCGATGTGGAAGCCGTAAACGATATTTTTGCCGAAGGAATTATTACCATCCTCAGCGACCTGCTCACGTTGATTGCTGTATTGATTATGATGTTTTATTCATCATGGCAACTTTCACTCGTAACACTTTCAGTATTGCCACTGCTGTTGGTTGCTGCTTATATTTTTAAGGAAGGAATAAGAATTTCATTTACCGATGTTCGTAATCAGGTAGCCCGACTGAATGCATTTTTGAATGAGCACATTACCGGAATGAATGTGGTTCAGATCTTTAATGCTGAAGAAAGGGAAATGAAAAAATTCAAAGGCATTAACCTCGATCACCGTACAGCAAATATTAAATCAATCTGGTATTACTCAGTTTTTTTTCCGGTGGTAGAAATTATTTCTGCCATGGCAGTTGGTCTGCTGGTGTGGTATGTTTCTTACAAAGCATTGGATGCAACATCCTTTGTAAACACAAATGACCGCACTCCCGCAGGCATGATCATTATGTTTGTAATGTACCTCAACCTTATGTTTCGCCCCATAAGAATGCTGGCTGATAAATTCAATACGCTACAAATGGGAATGGTAGCAAGCGAGCGTGTTTTTAAACTGATCGATAATAAAGATCAGATGAAAGATGAAGGAAAATTATTGGCCGAAAATATTGCAGGCGCAATAGATTTTAAAAATGTTTGGTTCGCTTACAACGAAGTTGATTTTGTTTTAAAGAATGTTTCATTCAATGTTGAAGCAGGAACAACTTTGGCCATCGTGGGTGCAACGGGTGCAGGAAAATCTTCCATCATCAATATTCTTAATCGCTTTTATGAAATACAGAAAGGCGAAATTTCTATTGATGGAAAAAGTATAAGCGAATACGAACTCGCTTCATTGCGAGGCAAAATTGGATTGGTGTTGCAAGATGTTTTTCTTTTTTCAGGTAGCATTATGGATAACATAACATTGCGCAATCCGCTCATTACACACGAGCAAGTAAAACATGCAGCCGAAGTTTGTGGCGTTGCCGAATGGATTGAAAAGCTTCCGGGGGGTTACAATTACAATGTGATGGAACGCGGCAACTCACTCTCTGCCGGGCAAAGGCAACTGATTTCCTTTGTGCGCGCATTGGTATTTGATCCGCGCATTTTAATTTTAGATGAAGCCACATCATCAATCGATACAGAATCGGAGCAACTGATTCAACAAGCCATCGAAAAATTAATTGAAGGAAGAACTTCCATCATCATCGCGCACCGGCTCTCCACCATTCAACATGCAGATAAGATTATGGTGCTCGATAAAGGCGAAGTAAAAGAGATAGGTAATCATAATGAGTTGATGGAGTTAAATGGTTACTACAGAAAATTGTATGAGTTGCAGTTTGTGAAAAAGGAACAAGTCGCCTGATCGAATTTTTTTTCATTCCTGCAGTACGGTGATCAATCGCACAATAATCAAACTCGCATTTCATTTCAAATAGTTTGCTGAAAGTGTGATGGATGTAACTTTTTGGATAAAGAATGTAACGCTTCTCCTAAGCAAGTCTTTGACCTTTGAGGCATTCTAAAATAATTTGAAACGCTTACCAAATTTTTAATTAGAATTAATTCAAAACCTAAATAAAATGAAACCCAACATAGGAATCTCTGAAAAAAAATTAGATGCCGTTACCGATTTACTTTCTGTTGTATTGGCAGATGAAGTAACGTTGTACATGAAGACGAGAAAATTCCATTGGAACGTGAGCGGCGAAAGTTTTATGGAGCTTCATAAATTATTTGAGAACCAGTATAATCAATTGGAAGAAGCGATTGATGAAATTGCCGAGCGCATCAACAAACTTGGTAGCAAAACGATTGGTACCATGGACGAGTTTGGAAAATTAGCCACTATTAAAGAACATCCCGGCAAATACCCTGCATCAAAAAATATGATAAGCGAATTGCTCGAAGATCACGAAACCTTAATTGTAATGCTGAGGGAGCACGTTGAACAATGTGCAGAAAAATTTAATGATGCAGGCAGTGCCGATTTTCTTACCGGCCTTATGGAAACACATGAAACAATTGCCTGGACATTGAGAAGATATTTAAGTTAGAATGCAACAATAAAATATTTCGCAATAAGGTGTGAATCATGTAACTTTTTTGATTCAATGTGTAACAGTAACTACAACTCTTGCATACACATTTGCACAGTAATAGATTTATTACACCTAACCGGAAGGAAGCCGGAATTAAAATTAAACAAAATGAAAAAAATATTTGTGATTGTTACGATTGCTTTAACAGTAAGCTTTGGAACTGCAAAAGCACAAACCCCTGCGGTTATAATGAGCGACAAAACCGGATGGCATAAAATCGGTGAAAACATAGTGGGCTTTGAAAGAGACCGTGATGAAATTATGGTGATGGGTGCCGATCGGTTTGCTTCGATTCGATTTAAACTAACCGATGCATCTATTGAATTGATTTCGCTTGAAGTTTATTATGAAAGCGGAAACAAACAAGAAATTAATGTAAACAGCAAAATCAAAGCACCGGGCGAAAGCAGAGTGATTGACTTAAATGGTGGTGAGCGCAACCTAAAGAAGATTGTTTTTGTTTACAAAACATTGGAAAACAATAAAGATCAAAAAGCGCATGTAGAGGTATGGGGATTAAAAACGAATACTGATAAGTGATTATAGCTTGATCAGTTTATTTTGTGGAGAGTGGGTTTTGTACAGCCGCTTCAATTCAAATGAAGCGGCTTTTTATCGTTAAATTTTAAATTCTTCTGTTAATCAATCACGCATAATGCTTCTTGCTATTAGATACTAAGGAGAGGAAATGTGTGATTGATGTAACATATTTAAGGAGTTGTGTAACAGTTCCCGCTATCAAAACAGTCATTTTCGCATCATCAACTTTTAGAAACGGGAATTTTTTCAGAATAATCAACCAACCAAAATGGATTTAGAAAATAACCTGAATGCAATAAGCGAGAAATATTATTCACCATGGATGACTATACTCAGAATCTTAACAGGATTAATAATCTGGATAAAGGGGTATATGTTTATGATCGATACTTCGGTCCCCAATAATATTTTAATGAATTATTTTGGATCTACGAGCACTGCCATTGCGCTGGTGATTGCAGGCATTCATTTGTTTACCGGCTTTTTTTTAATTGGCGGATTTATGACGCGGGTTTCGTGCGTAATCCTTTTTCCTTTTGTTGTGGGTGCATTGTTTTACATGAGCACACATTTTATCGAAGTTAGAGTATTTGATATTTTTCTTACGGCATTAACCCTGGGGTTAATTGCTTTTAATTTTGTAATGGGTTCAGGAAAGTTCTCTGTTTACTATTATATGATTCTTAGCCGCAAATCGCGCGAATCGCATAAAGTTTCGGGTGCTGATGTTGAAGTGCCCATAACGCATTCTTTAGATAAGCAGGGGAATATTATGTAGTAATTGTGAAATTATTAATGAAGTACACACTTCAACTAAATAGCAATTCAAAGAATGAAAATGAGTTGCATTACATAATAGCAACTTACTTGATCAATATTTTTTCTTTTAAATGAATATTTCATTTCAGAAAGATGTAGGTCAATAAAATGCTCGCAGCTTTAGAGTACTGACATTGCTCTAAATTTTACGTAACTTCACTCACACACTAAATACAAAAATATTGAAGCTCTACATTAAGTATATGGTAAGCCTTCGTTGCAAAATGATGGTGAAGGAAGAGCTGAAAAAGCTCGGACTCCATTTTATTGTTGTTGATTTAGGTGAAGTGGAGATTATGGAAAACATTTCTACTGAGCAGCGCGATCAACTTAAAAGCGGTTTGCTCAACTCGGGGCTTGAGCTAATGGATGATAAGCGAGCTGTGTTGATTGAAAAAATAAAAAATGTGATCACCGAAATGGTTCACTACTCAGATGAACTTCCTAAAATAAGTTATTCAGAATACATCAGCCAAAAACTTAATCACGATTATACCTACCTCTCAAATGTTTTTTCTGAAGTAAAAGGAATTACGATTCAGCAATTTATTATCATCCACAAAATTGAATTGGTTAAAGAATTATTGATGTATGAAGAATTGAATCTTACACAGATCTCCTACAAACTAAATTACAGCAGCGTTGCTCATTTGAGCAATCAATTTAAAAAAATTACAGGGTTCACACCTTCACAATTTATGCTATTGAAAGACAAAAGGCGAATACCCATCGAAGAAATTGGAAACTAAAAAAATGATTACGCCTATTTTAAAAACAAATGATTACAGTGATAATACCATAAAAGACCCTGTGAAATCTTTTTTAATCATTGCCATCACAAAAGAAAAAAAATGAAAAATAAAATAGCACAACAAAAAGCAGAATTTGACCGGCTCGTAGAGTTTGAAAAAAATGGAACTCTTTCTTCGCTCATCGTTGAGTCCTCTGAATTAGCTATAAAAACCAAAACCCTCGAAGGAATAATTACTTCGTGGAATCATGGAGCAGAAAAAATTTATGGCTACAAAGGAGCAGAGGTAATCGGGAAAAATATTAGTGTACTTATTCCGCCCAATGACTATAATGAGCTTCATGCGTTAACAAAAAAAATCAGCAAGGGGTACACCATTCCTCATCACATAACCAAGGCAATAAGAAAAGACGGAGTTGTCATTGATATTTCAATTTCCCTGTCTCCCATCAAGGATGAAAAAGGAAACATTATAGGTGTGGCTACTTTGGACAGAGATATTACAGAGATGGTTATTGCCAACAAAGAACTTGTTTTTCAAAATAAAGAAAAAGGAAAACGGGCGGATGAATTAATCATTGCCAATAAGGAACTTGTTTTTCAAAACAAAGAGAAAGGAAAACGGGCAGATGAGTTAGTGATTGCCAACAAAGAACTTGCCTTTCAAGATAAAGAGAAAGGAAAACG
>JBKJNS010000310.1:0-10066 GCA_046593455.1 Chitinophagales bacterium
CCTAGAGTTTTTTAAAGAAGTTGCATCTTCAGTTTCAATTCCTGTGATTGCCTGTGGCGGTGCAGGAACTTTAGAGCATTTTGCAGAAGCATTGCATGCAGGCGCATCTGCAATTGCCGCCGGAAGTAAATTTGTTTTTTATGGTAAGCATCGCGCTGTGCTTATCAACTATCCAACACAAAAAGAATTATTGCCATTTTTGATGGCGCATTCATGAATGATCTCCGCCCTTTTCAAATTTGTTCCCGCTGCATTCTCGACACCAATGATTATCCCGAAATAATTTTTGATGAACAAGGTGTTTGTAACATCTGCCACATTTTTGATGATTTAAAAAGAAGAACTGTATTCAGCGGTGAACAAGGAAAATTGAAATTGAATTCACTTATAGAAGAATTAAGAAGCAGTGGTAAGAAAAATAATTATGATTGTGTGCTTGCAGTTTCCGGCGGTGTTGACAGTTTGTATCTCGCTCACTTGTGTAAAGCCTGGGGATTAAATCCAATAGTATTGCACATTGACAATGGATGGAATTCGGAACTTTCGGTTAAGAATATTGAGAACGTAATTCGTAACCTTGGTTTTGATCTTTACACTTTTGTAATTGATTGGCAAGAGTTGCGTGACCTGCAACTTGCATATTTCAAAGCCGGGGTTGTTGATCTTGATATTCCCAGTGAGAATGCATTGATGGCAGCTTTCTATTTAACTGCAAAGAAATTTAAAGTGAAACACATTCTTACAGGGCATAACACGATGACTGAAGGCTGGTTGCCACCCAATTTTGTTTCGCAATACAAATTAGATACTCGCAACTTACGTGCGATTCAAAAACAATTCGGAACCATCAAGTTGAAGAAATATCCTTCGATTGGTTTCATCCGGCATTTTTATAATTCACGCATTAAAGGAATCAAATTTATTAACCCACTTAACCTTATAGATTATAGAAAGGAAGAAGCAAAGCAATTATTGGAGAAGGATTACGGCTGGCGTGATTACGGAGCGAAACATTTCGAAAATATTTTTACCAGATTTTATCAGGGTTATATTTTACCTGTAAAATTTGGAGTTGATAAAAGAAAATCACATTATTCAACGTTGATCTGCAGCGGACAAATGAAAAGAGAAGAAGCATTGGAGTTGGTAAAACATCCACCGTATCACGATCAGCAATTGATGGAAGATGACAAAAGGTTTTTACTAAAGAAATTAGGAATGAGCGAAAATGATTTTTCTGATTTTATGAAACACCCCATTCGCTCACATGATGATTTTCCCAGTTATCTTCATATCTATAAATCATTAAGGCCTCTCATAAATTTGGTAAAGAAATTTGTTCCATCTGGTTCACAAAAAGATAAAAGCAATAGATAAACTTGAATAAGAATACCTAAATGAGTGATAAAGAAACATATCTCAATTTTCCGACAAAGCACTTACCGCTTTTTCATCAACCATTTTGGCTCAATGCAGTTGCAGGTGAAAACTGGAATGTGGTAATTGTGAAAAAGGAAGATGAAGTAATTGCAACATTGCCTTATGGGTTTAAGAAAAGCAACACCGGCATCCAATTGTACACACCATTGCTTACTCAGTTTCTTGGTCCGTATTTTTTAATTGAAGCAGCAACACCGAGAGAAAAACTATATAGGGAAACAGAAATTCTTCGGGGGCTTACTGAGCAATTGCCAAAATTCTCTTCGGCCGAAATGCGCTGGCATTTTAATTATCAAAACTGGCTTCCCTTTTATTGGAAAAAATTTAAACAAACAACACGGTACACTTATGTAATTCATGACCTTGATAACCTGCAAAAAATTTATGATGGTTTCAATGAGAAGATAAAAAGAGAAATAAAAAAAGGGGAGCAGCAATTTATATTAAGAACAGAAAATATTGATTTCGATAATTTCTTTTCATTACTGAAAAAAAATCTGGAGACAAAAAATTATCATCTTCCTTTTAATGCAGCATTTCTTAAGAAGCTTTATGATGCATGTATAGCGAATGAAGCAGGTAAAATTCTTGTTGCAGAAGATGCTGCAGGTAAAATGGCTGCAGCAATTTTTATTGCGTGGGATTCAAACACTGCTTACTATATCATAGGCGGAAAAGACCCTGAGATGGGAAACAGCGGTGCCATGAGTTTTCTTTTTTGGAATGCTTTTCAGCAACTCAGCAACAAAGTTTCTTCATTTGATTTCGAAGGATCAATGATTGAAGGAGTTGAATCATATTTCAGATCTTTTGGTGCAGTGCAGCATTCATTTTTTCAATTGAGCAAATACAATTCTTCTTTGGCATTTTTACAGCATGAAGCAAAATCAGTTTTTAATTTTTTTTTCAGAAAAAGTTGATACCATCAATTTTGTTTTTCATTAATCAGATTTATTTATTTTAAATGATCAAAGCGCTCATACTTGCACATGATTTTCCGCCGCTCAATTCAATTGGAGCGCGAAGGCCTGCAAGCTGGTATAATCATTTTCACGAGTTTGGCGTTTATCCTGTTGTGATTGCAAAAGCATGGGGAAACAAATCTTCAAACATCAGAGATATTTTAGAACATGCAGTGACCGGTGAAACGAGGAGGGAAAAAACTGAGACCGGTGAATTAATTATTGTACCGGTTCGCCTTTCGGCCAGTGAGAGATTGATTGTTAAACGCGGAGAAAACAGTTGGGTGATTATTAGAAAGATGCTCACTTTTTTATCACTGGTTTTTGCTTATCCTATTTTATGGTTCGATAAGAACAGGTCAATTTATGTTGAAGCCCGGAAAATTTTGGCCACTGAGAAAATTGATTGCATAATTGCCACCGGAGAACCGTTTATACTTTTTAAATATGCATTTAAACTCAGCAAAGAATTTAAAATTCCATGGATCGCTGATTACCGCGATGGTTGGTTTCTTAACCACGTTAACCGGCAAGACAAAAGAGTTGCATCGGGAATTTTAAGATGGTGGGAATTCTGGTATGAGAAAAAGTATATTAGATCATGCACTTTTATTACCAGTGTTGACCCCTTGCTGTGTAATAAACTTCAAAAGCTTCATCGTAAACCTACTTATGTTGTTTACAATGGATTTGAAAAATTCGTTGAGCGAGGAGAGAAAGAAGTAGTGCAATCACAATCACTTCCGCTTGTGCTTTCACATGCGGGCACAATTTACCCGGGGCACTCACTGGAAATATTGCTTGACGCAATTCATGAACTTCACGAAGAAGGTGCAATTACACCCGCAGATATCAATATCTATTTTTTGGGCACCGATTTTTTCCCCGATCAAAAAAGCCGCTTACTTGATTATAAAAACACAATCAGGGAATACATATTTACTACATCACGGTTACCAAATCAGGAGGTGATTAAGTTTAATTTAAAGGCAGATATTTTGTTGGTATTTACAGAAAAAAGTAATCCTGTTATACCGGCAAAAACATACGAGTATATTTCATTGCAAAAAAAAATTGTGGCGATATTAAATGATCATTCGATCCTCGAGCAACTTATTACCAAGTTAGGAGCAGGTACTTTGATTGAAGATAAAGATGCTTTAAAATTGTTTCTTCTTCAAAATATTGAGTTAAAAAGAAAAGGGTTGGCTCTCACGAAATTGGTTCCCGATATTAAGGCAGCAAGTTTTTACCTTCGTAAAAATCAAACGGGAATTTTTGCTAAAGAGATAAAAAAAATTATAACCCAAAATTAATGTGTGGTATAGCAGGTTATTTTTCTTACAGAAATAAAATTGATGTAAGCATCATTCGTCAAATGGCTGCATCACTTGCTCATCGCGGACCTGATGCCGAACAATTTTATTCAAATGAACACACTGCATTCGCTCACCGCCGATTAAGCATCATTGATCTTTCGGCTGCTGCCAATCAACCTATGTATTCACAAGACGGAAGATGGGCAATCATGTTTAATGGCGAGATTTATAATTACCATGAGATTGCCAAAGAACTTCATGTTTCACTTCACACGAATTCTGATACCGAAGTCATGCTGGAGGCATTTTCTCAATGGGGGATTGATGCTGTAAATAAATTGAATGGCATGTTTGTGATTGCACTTTATGATCAGCTTGATGAGGCGCTTTATCTTTTAAGAGACAGGCTTGGCGTTAAACCATTATTTTATTTTAAGAAGGGAAATGAGATTTTTTTTGGCTCAGAAATCAAAGCATTAACAGCAATCGGTTTTGTAAATAGAGAATTAACAATCAACCGAAGAGCAATTTCAAACTATTTACAATTAGGTTACATTCCTGAACCGGAAACGATCTGGAACGAAATAAAAAAACTTCCGGCGGGCTGCATTTTAAAGATCACCAAAGATTCTTTTGATTTTAATTGCTACTGGAAACCTGAAGACAAAATTACTTCTGCTGTTATTACCGATGAAAAGGTTGCAAAACAAAAGCTCAATGGACTTTTAGAAAGCGCAGTTAAATACAGAATGATCAGCGATGTACCCTTTGGAATCTTTTTGAGCGGCGGTATAGATTCTTCATTGATTACAGCCCTGGCACAAAAAAATAATTCAACCCCCGTAAAAACTTTTTCAATTGGTTTTAATGAACATAAATATAACGAAGCGCAGCATGCTGCTACTGTGGCAGATTATTTAGGAACTGATCATCATGAATTTAAAGTAACATATAATGATGCCATCCAACTCTGCGAAGAGTCAATGGATTTATTTGATGAACCATTTGCAGATTCTTCGGCAATACCAACCATGCTGGTTTCGAAACTTGCAAGGCAGCATGTTAAGATGGTATTGGGTGGTGATGGTGGTGATGAACTATTTATGGGTTACGGAATGTACAGGTGGGCAGAGCGGCTCAACCATCCACTGGTAAAAACATTTCATAAACCAATTGCTGCAATTTTTTCTGTGATGAACGATCGGTATAAAAGAGCGGCAACTCTTTTTGATTATGATAGCAGTGTTTCAATTCAACAACATATTTTTTCTCAAGAGCAATATTTTTTTTCAAACCTTGAATCCAAATCTCTGCTGATTGAAAATTATTTAGAAACGGAATTGGAGATTCCAGCATCAACAGCCAGAAAATTATCAGTTGCCGAGATACAGGCATTGTTTGATCTTAAATACTATTTGAAAGATGATCTGCTTGTAAAAGTAGATCGTGCAACCATGCACTATGGCCTTGAGTGCCGAAATCCATTTCTCGATTATCGGGTTGTTGAATTTGCAATGAACGTTTCGCAACAACTCAAGATGAAAAACGGTGAGCTCAAAATTTTACCCCGAATCTTATTGAAAGATTATTTGCCCGAAAAATTATTCAACCGCCCTAAGCAAGGTTTTGCCTTGCCAATTAAATTGTGGTTGCAAAAGGAATTGAAATATTTGATTGATGATTATCTATCAGAAGAAACTATTCGCAAGCACGCTGTTGTTGACTATACAGCAGTAGCTGATTTGAAGAAGAGTTTTTTTTGGGGCAATCAATTTCTCTATAACCGATTGTGGAATTTAATTGTGTTACATCGCTGGCTTCGAAAAAATGATACTCACTGATGGCAAAAAAAGTTTTGTTCATCTCGTATGATGGCATGTGCGATCCTCTTGGGCAATCGCAGGTGATTCCATATTTGGCTGGATTATCAGTGTTAGGTTTTCAAATTTCAATCATTAGCGCAGAGAAGCCTTCAGCATTTATTACAGAGAGTAAAAACATTCAAATGCTTTTGAGTAGATGTAATATTAAATGGAAGCATGTTGAATTCTCCAATCAAATTCCCGGATGGTCAGCTTGGAGTAATTATTTGCGATTAAAGAAAACTGCTTTGAGACTGTTTCAATCTGAATCATTCGATTTGATCCATTGCCGCAGTTATATTCCTGCAATTCTTGGATTGTATTTGAGGGAAAAGTTTGGCAGCAAAGTGATTTTTGACATGCGTGGTTTTTGGTCCGATGAAAGAGTAGAAGGCAACCTTTGGCAGCTAAGCAACCCTGTTTATAAAGCAGCGTATAATTTTTTTAAGAAGAAGGAAATTCAATTGCTGAATGAAAGCGATGCAATTGTTTCGCTTACCGAGAATGCGAAAAAAGAAATGCTTTCATGGCGGCAATTGATAATTCCATCGGAAAAAATAACTGTGATTCCATGTTGCGCTGATCTTAATTTTTTTTCGCTAAAAAATATTACAACACAAAAACTTACTGAGATAAAAAACAAGTTGGGTATTAGTGAAGGTGATTTTATATTAAGCTATTCGGGTTCATTGGGAACGTGGTATATGCTCGATGAGATGTTGCAGTTTTTTAAAATATTGCTGCAACAAAAACCTGAAGCAAAATTTTTATTTGTAACACACGAGCCCCCAAAAATAATTTTGGAGGCTGCATTGAAACAAGGTATTGCTGCTGAAAAAATAATTTCGATTGCCGCAACCAGAGATCAGATGCCTGCTTTCTTAAGTCTTTCACATGCAGCAATTTTCTTTATTAAAAATTCATTTTCTAAAAAAGCATCTTCGCCAACTAAAATGGGAGAGATAATGAGCTTGGGAATTCCGCTTATTTGCAATACCGGTGTGGGTGATGTGCAGCAAATTGTGGAACAATCAAAAGCAGGAATTGCGATTGAGAATTTTACTGAAGAGGCATTTACAAACTGTTGCAATCAATTAGATGCATTGCTTACAATCCCAAAAGAACAAATTCGTGAAGCAGCATTTAAATATTATTCATTGGATGAAGGAGTAAAAAAATATAACCACATTTATTCTACGCTTTAGAAATTGCCATGAAGAAAGGGAAAATACTTTTTATTGGTCCGCACCGCCCGCATCGAAACGGAAGCCAGCGCTTTCGCATGGAACAATTTTTTCCTTACCTAAGGCAAGCGGGTTTTGAATGTGATTATTCATGGTTTATAGATGAAGAGGATGACCGTATTTTTTACAGCAGCGGAAAATGGTTGAGTAAGCTGGGGGTTTTTATTAAAGCAATTCGCATTCGATGGAAAGATGTAATGAGTGCAAACAAGTATGATGTAATATTTATTCAGCGCGAAGCTTTTATGACCGGCTCTGTTTTTTTTGAAAAGAAATTCTCGCAGTCAAAAGCAAAAGTGATTTTCGATTTTGATGATGCCATTTGGAAAGAAGATACCTCTGTTTCAAATCAAAAATTAAAATGGCTGAAGCGACCTTCAAAAACTGCTGACATTATTAAACTTGCCGATGCGGTGATTGCGGGAAATCATTTTCTGGCAGATTATGCAAAACAGTTTAATGACTCAATTCAAATTATTCCAACTACGGTTGATACTTCAATTTATCTTCCTTCCAAAAATAAAAATTACAATGGTAAAAAGATTTGCATTGGCTGGAGCGGAAGTAAAACCACCATCAAACATTTTGCTTTACTGATTCCTGTTTTAAATATGCTGAATGAAAAATTCGGTGACCGTATTTTTTTTAAGCAGATTGGTGATAGAAATTTTTCTGTAGACGGTTTAAACATTGAACGAGACGACTGGCATTTTGAAAATGAAGTGGAAGAATTAAATAAAATTGATATAGGGCTAATGCCATTACCCGATGATGAATGGGCAAAAGGAAAATGTGCTTTTAAAGCCATACAGTATATGGCGCTTGAGATTCCACCGGTAATTTCGCCGGTTGGAATGAACAATGAGGTGGTTGAACAGGGTGTTACCGGTTTTTTTGCAAATCAAAATAATGAGTGGCTTGAACACATTGGCTTACTAATTACTGATCATGATTTGCGGATGAGAATAGGAAAACAGGCGCGCGAAAAAATTGTTGATTCATACAGCGTAGAATCGCAACTCAAAAAATTAATTTCAATTCTTTCATTTTAATAATTATCAGCCTGTTTAATTTCCAATGTTTGAATTTAGAAAGATAGAAGGTTGCAATATGTGTGGAGCCGATTCATCTCAACAGAAAAAGATGGGCGTTCGGTTGAATGCTTCACAAGGATGGAATCCTTCCGGTGCAAAAGGCATTACTGCTGCTATCTGGAAATGCAAACATTGCGGATTAATCTACTGTAATCCTATGCCTTTGCCTGTTGATGCTTCATCTCTTTACAACATTGATCCTGAAACTTACTGGAAGCAATCCTATTTTGACATAACAGAAAAAGAAATCTCTAACAAGCGCAGCATTATTGAACAAGTAGTTTCAATTACCAATGGAATGAAATTGCTTGATGTGGGCGCGGGAGTTGGAAAGCAAATAAAGATTTATAGTGACTTGGGAATTGATTGTGTTGGAATTGAATCGTCGAAACAATTTTATGATTACGCGATTGGTAAAATGAAAATTGATGCTGCATGTTTGCAAAACACTTCGATTTATGATTCCAAATTTCCTGTTGATCATTTTGATTTTGTTAATTGCAGCGCAGTGCTTGAACATGTTACTGACCCTTCTGCTGCAATAGAAAAAATGATGTCGTGGTTAAAACCCGGCGGCATTCTGTTCATCAGTGTTCCATATTCAGGATGGCTGATAGCAAAAACAATTAATCTTGTTTACCAGTTAAAAGGAAATGATTTTGTAACCAACCTTAGCCCAATGCATCCGCCATTTCATTTGTTTGAGTTCGGTACAAAGTCATTTAAGATGAATGCTGAAAAAAATAAATTCAATATTGTAAAAATTCAGCATGTAGTCTGCGAAACTTTTCTTCCAAAAATTATTGATCCGTTTTTTAAATGGGTAATGAAGAAAACAAATACTGGGATGGAAATAAATGTTTGGCTCACTAAACCCTGAGAACTACACTGCATCTTCAACTTCAGAAAACTGCCTTCGTCTTGCTTGTTTTTTTCGAAGTATCTCGGTTCGTTTTTCATAAGTTTCTGCATTTAATACTATGAGACCAATAAGGTAAAACGGCAGGCAGGGAATTTTGTAGCGCACCAATGCTCCGAAATTATAAGAGGTAAAACCAACGGCGAAAGCGAAAAGTATAGAGAAGAAAAAGCAAAAAAAGATAGTTGGGTTTTGTGCAATGGTTGCAATAGTGGTGCGAATTCCATTCTTCCACACAATGTATAAAGTGAACAATAAAACAAAAGTACTTTCAATAGAAGAAAGTAGCATAATTGCACTGTGTGATTCCCACAGATAAGGTCTGAATAGGGTAACGTTAACCGCAAGAGGAAATTTGAGCACTACGCTTTGCCAGCTACCGTCAACAGCACCTAAACTATACCCCGATGCATTTTCATTTTGCGCTAAATAAGAATGCCATTCGTGAAATGTTTGCGCCGTAGCCAGCACATTCTGAAAAGCAAACTGCTGGAATTCCTGGCCGATTCTTCGAACCAATAAAAAACCAAAAATGAGTGTTATGATAAAAACTGCAGGGCCTGATACTATCCTTGCAAATTGGTTAGGAATCTTACTGCGATAAGTGAGAAAAATCCAAAACAAGAGCGCAGGCAAAAAGCTAATTACAATGTATGCTTTCACTTCAAGAACAATATAGCCGGTAACAAAAAGGATAATTAAATTTCTGAGAATACTTTTTCTTTTAAAGAATATCTGATAAGAGGAATAGGTGATCCATCCAAGACAGCCGATTGAAATAGAATCTTTAAGAACCCCCGAACCCCAGAAAAAAACTGAAGGAATAAACAAAACAGCCAAGGCAAATTCTCGGTGCATTCTTGGATATTGATCGGCAAAAGTTCTGAACAGTGCCCACACGCCACTAAATGAAAGCACAGAAATAATAATTGACATTACGGGATAAGAGTGGAAAGAAAGTATGCTGATGATGCCATAGATTTTATCCGACATCCAACCCGAAGGATCGCGAAAGAAAGTAAGCCACCTCGTATACTCATAAGTTGAGATGGTTATTTTGTTTGCAGGAAGGGTAAGCAGTTTGAAAAAAAATCCAATTCCTTCTTTAAGAGATTCATTAAATGTTTTTGAATCGTAGTAATAGTAAAAAGTATCGCCGCCCTTATAGTAGAAACCATAAACATAACCTACGGCAAGGCCACCAATAATTTTGACCATCATTCCCG
>JBKJNS010000450.1:0-8878 GCA_046593455.1 Chitinophagales bacterium
GTTGCCATACCACTATCAGTAGATGTACTGCCTGAAATGATGATGTTATTGTTGTAATCGAAAGTGCAACCAAAAGTTCCGTCTTTTCCCTTTCCACCAAAATAAGTTCCCCATGAAAGTCCGCCGGCAGCGGTAAATTTTACAAGAAAAATATCAGTTAGTTTTGAATAGGTTGTATCATAAGCTCCTGTAGTAGCAATTCCGGTTTCACTTTGCGTAGATCCGCTGCAAATAACTTTTCCATCGGCATCAACATCAATCTCAGATTCAAAAACGGTTTCATCTAATTCTCCTCCATAAAATGTTGCCCATGTGAGAGTGGGGTCAATTACGATAACTTGGGAGAGGTCATATTTTCCAAGGTTAAAAGAAACAGTATTATTCTCAAGGTGATATGATGATAATACTTCTTTTTCACTCCCAAAAACATAAGAGTAAGGTTTTCCTTCAGTTACATAACCACGTTTTGTAAGTACATCAATGGTACCATCATCTTTATGATTCATTCCTTGCGCACCTGCGTAATTCAATTTTATTTTTGACGGATCGCCACCCGGATTCACAATAAATTCGTAAGCAAGGGCAGCGTCTTCTTCACCTGCGATGAACATGAGATCAATATTCGGGTAAATATTCTTATACATTACCCTATTGAAACATTGAACATTTTTTATTGGTGCTTCTTCACTAAGATTCATATAATAATTAAAGTAGGCGCCATTGGCATCGCTTGAAATTATTTGAGGATTTGGATTGGCTCCTACCAATGTTATATCAACTCTTGAAATTGAGATCTCATTGTTTTGATTGTAAAAATTATCTTCTTCAATATCAGCAGTGCTTTTACCGCTTTCAGGAAATCCAGGTTTGTTTACGATTTGAATTAGCTCGTAACTGAAACTGTTTTTTTTGAGTTGAAGATTAAAACCTTTTCCCGAAAACATGTATTTGACAGCCATGTTAGTTTTGCCTTTCGCATCTTTTATTTCGCCAATGTTTTCGCGAAAGCCAACAGACTGTATTGCATTGTTAAGTGAAAACTGCGCGAAAGCGGTGATGGAACATATGGTAACCATCAAAACAAGTAGTAAACGTTTCATTGTGTTTTTGATTTAAGTTAAATTGATGTTTAAAAATTCTTTGACGTAATCGTAAATAAAATGTTTGGGGAAATGAAAAAAAATATCATCGTGTTTTAAATTATTGTTTAATAAATTTTCCTCTCCATGAATTATTATCAGCAATCACAACAAGTTGATATGAACCCGATACTAGGTCATTTAATTGCAATGTGATTTTTTGGTCTCCTGCATTAAGTTGCAAAGAAAAGCTATAAACTTCTCTTCCCAATAAATCATAAATAACCAACCCTGCAGTTTGCTCATTATCTGTGTAAACTGAAAAATTAATTTCATTTGCCGATGGGTTTGGAAATATGTTTAGCAACTCAGCTTTACGGTTTACGATTAATTGATTTGAAAGTTTGAACGCTGTAGAGCTTTTATTGATTGTGAGGTGGTAGCATCCAAATGAATCAAATACTAAAGCATCATGAACAATTTGAATTAAATATGTTGCAGATCCGGTAAGGCTGTTTGCAATGATGGTATCGGGTGTAGTTCCGGTGTTTATTGATTGGTAAAGAAGAGAACCGGCAGCATCAAAAAATTTCAAATCGTAATTCTTAGGCATGTCTTTTAAAATGATCTTATAATTTTTGCTGCTTCCTTTAACTTTTACTTTATACCAATCCTGATCATTTGAATTTGTAATACTTCCATTCCAGCCATAAATTGTAGTATCAAATTTTGAAACTGCTTTAAGCAAGTAAGCAGCAGCCGAAGTTTCGTTAGGTTCATATTGATCAAGGCAATCGTTGCCAACATAAAATTTATAGAGGGTTGCATCAGATGCACCTCCATAAAAATTTTTCTGATAGGTATCACTTGTTACCGGAACAGTACTATTGGTTGCTCTGCCGCATACATATAAATAATCATCGGCGGCAGCCATGCAATCTTCAAATTGAAAACCATTTTCGCCTCCCCAATAGGTTCCCCAATCAATAGTTCCATCTTCTTTCCATTTGGTAAGAAATCCATCTTGCCCTCCCGATCTTTCCGGTTGCATTGCTTCACCGAATGCGATGTTGGTAGTGCTTGCTGCTGAGCCACAAGTGAAAAGCCTGTGTACTTTTCTATCAATCATCATTCCCCAAAGCTCTTCATCTTTTGTACCACCGTAATAACTTCCCCATTGGCGTACGCCATCAGAGTTAAATTTAATCAGGTATGCATCTTCAGTTGGAATATTATTAGAATACCCTTCGAACCAATCGGGCTGATGGGAACCAAATGTTGCAATTCCCGAATCGCTTTGCGTAAACCCTGCGATGTAAACATTGCCCAAGGAATCGCAATCAACTCCTCGGGTGCGATCATCCTGGTCGCCACCAATGTAAGTTCCCCAAATAAAATTCCCTGCTGTATCGAACTTTGAGAGATATGCATCATTGAGTCCAGTAAGGTTTTTGTGAAATGCACCTTCAGTAGCAATTGAATCAACACTATTGCAAGTGCCACCTACATATAAGTTCCCTTTGTTGTCGAGGTTTAATGCATGTGCTCTGTCAACGCCGCCGCCGCCGTAATATGTTGACCATATGGGCCAACCATTTTTGGTGAATTTTGCAACCCAGGTATCATCATATCCTCCTAAAGTGGATTGAAATGAATTGCCATACGCGATTCCATCACTACTTCCGGTTGTTCCTGCAAGATATAATTTACCTTTTGAATCGCAAATCACATTTCGTGGATTTTCAGCACCATTACCACCATAGTAAGTACTCCACATCAAGGTGCCTGAAGCAGAAAACTTTGCAAGCAGAATTTCATCCTTATCTGAAAGAATAGAATCTTTATAGGCGCCTGCTGTTGCCAGCCCCTGGCTTTTTGAATTTCCGGCAACAATCAGGTTATTATTATTGTCTACAGCTAATCCGAAAGCGAATTCTTTGTCAACTCCACCAAAATAAGTTGCCCAATCAAGTTTGCCGGTAGTTTTAAAATGGGCAAGAAAAATATCATAGATGCCACCGGCAAAAGTTGTTTGAAAAGCTCCGGTGGTTGCAATGTGATTCACACTCACGGTGTGTCCGTTAATCGACGCTTTATTATTTGCATCAATAACAACTTCAGCAATTTCATCTGCTTTTTCTCCGCCATAGTAAGTACCCCAGATAATATTAGGATCAATGATTAAAAATTTTGAGTGATCATATTTGAAAGAAGAGAAAGTGCGCAAGGAGTTTTTTATTTCAAAATTTCCATCAGCGGGGATTTCATTTCCATCTAAAATATATTTTGGTTTGGTTTCTCTTATAAAACCAATCGGAGTTGTTATTTCAAACTCACCATTTGTTAGGCAACTTAATTCATCGGCACCTTTGTATTGATATTTTATTTTAGAAAAATCGGCGCCGGGATGTATGATGAATTCGTAATACAGCGTTGATGCATCATCATCCTGATCGGGTGCATAAAAAACCAAATCAATTCCGTTGTATAAATTTTTGTAAATAATTTTTTCAAAGCTCTGAACCTGAAGGTATTGATTTGTTGTAACCGGAGCGTAGTAGAAATTGTAATAAGCTTCTGATGGTGAAAGCGCTTGAGGAATTATATTATTATTTGCTCCTTCAAATGTTACATCAATGCGGGTTGATTGCATGGTGAAATTCATTTCATCTTTGAACTTTGCTGCATCTTCTTTATCCCATGCACCCGATTCATCGAATCCGTTTTGATCGCGATTGATTTTAAATATTTCAAAACTGAAACCGCTGTTTTTAAAAGCAAGATTCATTAAGCCATCGTTATAAAGAAATTTTACACTCTTATTGGCTTGATTGTTTTCATCAACCACCTGACCTTTGTTTTCAATAAATAATTTGGGAAGAATTTGAGATGATTCAATAAGCTTTTGCCCATTAGAATTTATTGAGCTAAAGAATAAAACCGAAAATATTAACGGCAAATAAAACTTCATTGAGATAAAATTAAAACCATTAAACTATGGTTGATAAAATATGACTGTAAGCAAATGTAATTTAAAATCCATTGAAAAAAACAAGGCGTTGCTTCTGCTCATCTGCTTATAATTTTCTCCTTATGGCTTAATAAATTTACCCAGCCGCACCTCATCTTTTGATTTTACTACAATTGAATACGAGCCGCTTGATAGGTTTTTAACAGAAATATTTATGCACTGATGTAACCCAGCTAACTGAAATGAATTCGAATACACACTTCTTCCCATAAGATCATAAATAATTACATCAGCATTTTCATTCGTGGTTGTTGGAATGTTGAAACTCACATGATCATTTACCGGATTGGGATAAACTGAAAATTGAAGTGCGCCTGATTGTTCAATGATCGCATCAGGGGTATCATCAGGGAAGGCGGAATCACTTTTATAAATTTGTAATCGATAACAATGGATTGAATCGAAATCAGTTTCAAGATGAGGTACTTCGAGATAATAGGTTCCTGATTGCAGATTGTTTGCATTTAATGTATCAGGAATAATTCCCGAACTGCTTACCTGAAATTGAAGTATTCCAAGTTCATCATATAAATTAAGGTTGTAGTTTTTTGTTAATGAGCTTAAGATAATTTTCAGGTTAGGATAAATATTATCTGTAACGATACTGTACCAATCATAATCGGATCCATTTTGTATGCTTCCATTGTAGCCATAAATTGTAGAATCTTCAGCCACCAAATAACTCTTAATTGATTTTGCAATAGCAATTGATTCATTAGGTTCATAAACATCAAAACAATCGAAGCCGGGATAAAATTTATAGAGAATTGCATCACTGTAACCTCCATAATAAGTTTGTTGGTATGTTCCAAGTGTAACCTGCATTGAATTGGTTGCAATTCTGCCGCAAGCATAAATATTATGCGCTGTATCTACTGCAACATCTTCAAATTGCTCCGCACTTGTTCCGCCATAAAATGTACCCCAGTCAATATCACCATCGGTTTTAAACTTTGCAAGAAATGCATCGGTATATCCTGCATTGTTTGCCTGCATTGGATTATTGTAGGCGATATTTGATAAGCTTGCTGATGATCCTGCTATGAAAATGGAGTTTGTTGATTTATCAATTGTCATCCCCCATAAATCTTCATCCTTATTTCCTCCATAATAGGTTCCCCATATTCTTAAACCCTGGGTAGAATATTTTACCAGAAAGGCATCTGTTGTTGGCTTGTTCCCCAAATAACCAATTGTCCAATTGGGCTGAAAACCATCGGGAGTTGCAATTAAGGTATCACTGCCGGTAAAGCCACTCAAATAAACATTCCCCTCAGAATCAGTTTCAGCGCCACGGCATCTTTCTTCCTCGGTGCCGCCGCAATATGATCCCCAATACATGTTACCGGTAGTATCCCATTTAGAAATAAAAGCATCGGCAACGCCACCTCCATAAGTTGTTTGCTGTGTTCCCGGAGTTGCAATTCCTTTGGTGCTCCAGCAAGTTCCTGCAACAAATAGATTTCCAAAATGGTCAAGTGTAAGTGCATGAGAACGATCCACGCCGGAATCTCCATAATAAGTTCCCCATAATCTGTTACCGTTAACAGAAAATTTTGCAATCCACGTATCATCCAACCCGCCGATTTCTGTTTGGTAAGCACCTGCGGTTGCAATGCCTGTGTCACTTGCTGTTGCGCCTGCCAAATAGATATCTCCTTTGTAATCCGTAACAACGTTACGAGGGTTTTCAGGACTGTTGCCTCCATAATAAGTTGACCATATCAAATCCCCAACCGGTGAAAATTTAGCAATCAGAATATCAGCATCAGGCCCCGAAACAGAATCTTTAAAAGCGCCTGAAGTGGCCAGCCCCTGACTTTGTGAGTTTCCTACAGCAATAATATTGTTCGATGGATCTACAGTAATTCCATAGCAATAATCTTTATCATCACCGCCAAAATATGTTCCCCATTCAAGGTCACCATCGGCTTTGAATTTTGCAATGAACCAATCATAGAGTCCGCCTCCATAATCATTCTGATACCCATCAGTTGTTGCAATGTGATACTGACTTACAGTATGGCCATCAATAATCGGTTTAAGATCTGTGCCAACTGTAACCTCTGCAATTTCGTCGCCACCTGCACCTCCGTAATAAGTTCCCCATAGAATATTTGGGTCAATGATCATGAACTTACTCCGATCATAATTTAATGATGAAAAGGAGCGGCTGTTTTTTTTCAAAATAAAATTTGCACCAATCGGTTTTTCATTTCCATCAATAATATAATAGGGTTTTGTTTCTGTTACATAGCCATTCAAAGTTGATGAAATTAAGTTGCCATCTTTATTTTTATAAAGTTGTGAAGTGCCTTTGTAATCGAACTTAATTTTTGAATAATCAGCTCCGGGATGAACAATGAATTCATAGTGAAGATGCTGAACAGTATTTTTTTCGGGAGCATAAAATACCAGATCTATTCCTTCATACAAATTCTCATAAATAATTTTATTGTATCTGCCTACTCTTGTAAAACTATTGGTGTTAAGCGGCGCATTATAATAGTTGAAGTAACCGCTTAATTGTTCGCCTGTTTTAACAATGCAAGATGAATTTGCATTGCTGAAAGAAACATCAATACGCGATGAACTCATTTTTGCATTCAGATATTTTTCATCATCAGTATCATGTTGATCTGAAGCGCTGAAAGATTCTGAAACTGCTGGTGCATCTTTTTCTATTTTAAAAATCTCATAGCTAAAGCCGTCCTTTTTTAGTTCCAGATTAAACAGACCATCGTGATACAAATACAACACTTCATCATTTGCTTCACCGTGCTGATTGATCAACTGTCCTTCATTTTTAATAAAAAATTTTGAAGGCATGTAAGATGATGAAATCATCTGCTGAGAATAGGCTGAAGATGAAACGAGGAGAATGAAAAGAAAAGTAATGTTGCGAAGCATTAGTAGTTTTTTCCTTGAAACAGAATTTATAATTCCAAATGGTTATATAAAAATTTATATCGGGTACTTGCGATTAAAATTATTGCTTAACAAATTTGCTTACTCTCACCTGGTCTTGCGATTTAATCATGAGCGTATACGGTCCGCTGCAAAATCCATTAAGTTGTATATTGATTTGATTGTTTCCCGATTTAATTTTTTGAACTTCAGAATAAACAACTCTTCCAAGCATATCATAAATAATTACATCATCATTTTCATTTGTTGTGGATGGGATTGAAAATGATAAAACACTGCTCACAGGATTGGGATAAATATTAAAACGTAGCGGATCATTAACAGCATGAATGCCATTAGGAAAATTTCCTGAGAAAGCCGAATCACTTCTAAATACCTGAAGCCTGTAACAATTAAGTGAATCATATATACCGGGAGCATGATAAATTTCGTAGTAATAGGTTCCGGTTGCAATTGAATTTACAGCAAGGGTATCGGGTGTTAAATCAGTATTAACTGATTCGAAAAGCCAGGAACCTAAATCATCATAAAAGTAAATATCATAGTTTTCTGTAAGGTCGCTGAGCACAATCATGATGTTGGGGTTCAGGTCTTCAACTTCAATGTTAAACCAATCACGATCGCTGTCACTTTCTATATTGGCATTGTATCCATACAATGTGCTGTCATAGACATGGAATGAAAACAGGTTTGACGATGCAGCAATTGATTCATTCGGTTCAAATTGATCAAAGCATGCTTCATCACCACTGAACTTATAGAGAATAGCATCACTTACTCCGCCATAGTATGCTGGCTGATATGTTTCACTGGTAACATACATATCATTTCCTGTTGGGCGCCCTGCCACAAATAATTTCCCGTTTTTGTCAACGGCCACATCATCAAATTGCTGGCCTGCACCACCACCATAGTAAGTAATCCAATCGGGGAAACCGTTGGTATAAAACTTTGAAATTAATCCATCAGATCCACCGCCCTTTTCGGGTTGCATGGCGTTGCCATAAGCGATACCTACAATACTTCCTGTAGATCCAACAGCATAAAGTGCATTGATATCTTTATCTATTGTAAGCCCCCAAAGATCTTCTTCTGCCGGCCCGCCTAAATAAGTGCCCCAGAGCCGAACGCCATCGCTGGTAAAACCCGCTATATAAAAATCAATAGAGAAGCCACCATTATTTTGTTTCACCAATGAATCTTGATAAGAATTTTCAGTTGCCATCATTGAATCACTGTTTGTAAATCCTCCCAAGTAAACATTGCCGGCATTGTCAGTTTCAACTCCTCTGCACCTGTCTTCACCCTTGCCTCCATAGTAAGTTCCCCAAATAAAGTTTCCTGAGGTATCCCATTTTGAAAGATAAGCATCAGCAGTACCTCCGCCGTAAACTGTTTGATGTGCCCCACCCGATGCAATTCCTTTTTTCTGGCTTGATGTTGTTCCTGCTACGAATAAATGCCCGAAAGCATCAAGCGATAAAGCATGTGAACGATCGACACCGGAATCACCGTAATAAGTTGCCCATATTCTGCTTCCTTCGGGAGAAAATTTTGCAATCCAGCTATCATCTAATCCTCCCATCTCAGTTTGATATGCTCCCGGCGATGCAAGATTTTCATAGCTTCCTGTTGTACCCGAGGCATAAATAAATCCTACAGCATCGGTTACAATATTTCTTGGATTTTCAGAACCTTCGCCACCAAAATAAGTTGACCACAATAAATTTCCATCAACATCAAACTTGGCAATTACGGCATCAGATTTTGTGAAACCATAAATTGAATCCTGAAAAGCACCTGTTGTTGCTAACCCTTCACTAAGAGAATTTCCTCCTAC
>JBKJNS010000501.1:0-4651 GCA_046593455.1 Chitinophagales bacterium
GGGAAAAGCCGGGGACCAATTAACGTATAACAATTATATGGGGGATCAGGAAAGCTTCTTTCCTTTACGATATTACCTTCGAGGTCAGCAACAAATACCCATGGCGTATCAACAGTATCATAGAATTTTTGTTTAAACCCAGCACCAATGATATGATTATTGTCAAACGATTCAAGATGAAATACTAAATCTCTATTTGCAGTACCAAACCTCTTTTGCCATAAGAGATTGCCATTATAATCTATGCGCACAAGATAAACATCTGTATTCCATTGAGATTGCGGGAATGAATCTTGATTAAGCGTAGTGAAGCCAACCATTATGAAACCACTATCAACTAATTGTACCAAATCATAAAAATTATCAATAGTATCGAAGTTATTTACTGATCCAAAATTTAATTTCAGAATAGAATCAGCATTGCTGTCAAATTTCCAAAATGTACCCCATGCTTCAGACGTAAAGAATTCAACACCGGCGAATGCATATCCACCATCGAATGTTTTGATAAGAGTGCCGAATTGACCTGGTATATAGAATACAGAATCTTCACCATACGCTTTTTGAAACGTTTGACTTCCATCTTTAGAAAATTTTGTAATTACGATTTTTTGTTGCAATGCTTGAAGACCTTGAGACGGAGACCAAACACAGATTGAGCTGTCATGAAGTGTAACAACATCTAAAGCTCCATCCAGCCAAGTTCCATTTCCATTAGAGTAGCCAAATGCTAAGTTGAATGTTGAAACCTGGGCGTTACAAAATGTAATTAGCAGCACAAATGTGCTAATGAAATTAAGTACCTTTTTCATAGCGCAGGTTATTTTATAATAACAACCTTATTCGCCACGGAAATTATTTTTCTGTCATCAAAGTAAAATAGGTAAGTACCACTGCTCAGAGTACCTAAATTAAATTCCGCCGTTGTCGGTGTTTTTTCACCGACAACACAATTTCCATTTGCTGCAATAATATTTTCATTCATGGTTCTCTTTTTACCAAAGATAGAATTTTGAAGTTTGCCGGGGATTATACAATCAAACTTACAGGTGTAATGTTGTAAAACATTCGATTACTGTTTCACCACCTTCCTCACCATCACCCCTTCTTCAGTTTTCATTTCGAGAAAATAAATTCCGCTTGCAAAGGATTCGCAATTAAAAGTGAGTGTATGATTGCCTGAAGTAAATTTCTCATTCAGTATCATCAATACTTTTTTTCCATCAACAGAAAATAAATCAATCGCAACATTTGAAGGTTGTGATAGATTAAAAGTTACGGTTGCAAAAGATGAAACAGGGTTTGGAAATACATTCAATGCAGAAGAATAAAATTCTGTTGTGGCACTGGAAACTCCATACACCTGCAGCGAATCGCAAATGGTATCCATCGAACAACCATCACCCGAAATAAGGCAAATGATATAAGTTGCATTAGGCGCAAAAATGTGTGAGGGATTTTCTTCTGTCGAAAAATTTCCATCACCAAAATCCCAATACCATTGCGTTGCGTTAGCAGATTCGCTGGTGAAGAATGCAGTATCATTCGATTGAAGAAAACTAAATGATGCAATAAACGCCGGGCAGTTTACATGAATGATTGTGCAAGTATCATCACTGCTGCAACCATCACTTGCTGTAAGGCAAACATTAAAATCACCGGCAGATAAATAAGTGTGCGTTGGACTTTGCTCTGTTGAAATATTCCCATCACCAAAATTCCACTGCCAGGTTGTAGCATTCAATGAAAAATCGGTGAATGAAACAGAGAGATCATTTGGTGTAAAACTAAATTCAGCATAAAGAAGCGCGCACTTTACTTCCACCTCTTTGCAAATGGTATCGGTGCCGCAGTAGTTAGATATTATTTCGCACACGGTGTAAATTCCCGGAGCCAAAAAAATATGTGTGGGATTTTGCTCGGTAGAAATATTGCCATCACCAAAGTTCCAATCCCATGATGTTGCACTAACAGAGAGATCGGTAAATGTTACACTGAGACCATTGGAAGTACTACTAAAATCTGCAACAAGCGGCGCACACTTAACAGTAATGTTCTGGCAAATGGTATCGCTGCCACAAGGGTTAGAAGCTATTTCACAAACAACAAAAGTTCCGGGAGCCACAAAATTGTGAGAAGGGTTTTGCAGCGAAGAAAAATTTCCGTCACCAAAATTCCACTCCCAAGTTGTTGCATCAATTGCAAGATCGGTGAAGGCAACATTGAGTGCATTTTCTACATGGCTAAAATCTACTTCGAGCGGAATGCATTCAACATTAATGATCTCACAAACAGTATCGCTGTTACATGCATTGGAAAAAATTTCACAAACCGTGTAAGTACCACCTTGCAAATAGGTGTGTGAAGGGTTTTGATCGGTAGAAAAATTCCCATCACCGAAATCCCATTGCCAAGTTGAAGCGAATTGCGATTGATCGGTAAATGAAACAGTTGTAAAATTTGCTGATAATGAAAAATTATTTTCAACTACCGGCTGGCAAACATCAATTGATTTACAAATTGTTTGCGGTGCGCAACCATCACTTGATACGGTGAGGCAAACAGTATAATTCCCTGCTAAAAATGAGTGAACAGGATTTTGATCGGTTGAAAAATTTCCATCACCAAAATCCCAGCTCCACGAAACTGGTAATCCAACAGTGAGATCAGTGAAACTCAAAATATTTCCATTCGCAGTAAAACTAAAATCGCTTACAAATCCGTTGCAAGTGTTCACTGTATCAATTGCAACACTTTGCTGATTGCATGAATCAGTGATGGTGAGCGTTACTATATAACTTCCGTTTGCCATGTAAATGTGCAAAGGGTTTTCTTCAATAGAAAAAGCTCCATCACCAAAACTCCAGTTGAATGTTGCGGCATTTGCAGTTGTATTTGTAAACTGAACTTGATTACCCAAATAAGAAACATTGAATGAAGCAACCGGAACAGCACAGGTAATTACAGTTGCACAAAAAGTTTTTGAAGAACAGATGTCTATTGCAGTAAGGCAAACAATGTATACGCCACTATAAGCATAGGTGTGTGTAGGATTATATGAAACACTTGTATATCCATCACCAAAATCCCATAGGTAACTCTGCGCATTGGTTGATTGATTGCTGAAAGAAAAAGTCTTTCCGTTCTGCGAATAAGAAAAATTTGAATAAGGAAATGAAGCGCAATGCTCATTGAGTTTCACTATCCATCCGCCATTAATAACATGGCAATCATTTGTAAAACATGCTTCGTGGTGATCGCCATCTTTTGAAATACTACCGCCTGCAATAATAAAATTATCTGAGTCGATTGCAGCAACACAATTGCTCCAATCATCTCCGGTTCCGCCGGTACTTTTTTTCCAGATTGTTGTTCCGCCCGTAGAAATTTTTATGCTCCACTGATCATTATAAATTGTTTCGCCATGGTGGTCATTCACATCACCATTGTTGGAATAAGAATTTCCGGTAACTAAAAAATTACCATCAGCAAGTGCAATCATTTGCGAAGAAAAATCATCGAGCATTCCGCCATAAGAATGTTTCCAGAGCACTGTTCCATTAACATCCATTTTAAAAGCGATGAAGTCGAAATAGCTGATGCTTCCATGATGATCATTTAAATCACCATCGTCACTTTCGCTTATGCCCGATACAATAAAACCGTTACCCGAAGCCACGATTGATTTAGGTTCATCATTATACAATCCACCGAAAGTTTTTTTCCATTGTATGGTACCCGCAGTATCGAGCATGAGCAACCAAACATCATTTACTCCATGATTTCCTGTTACATCAAAATCACTTGAGCCGGCAGTAGCTGCAACAGCATAATTTCCATTTGAAATAATTGCTACATCTCTGCCAAAATCAAACAGCGAGCCGCCAAAAGTTTTTTGCCAGATTATATCTCCGGTTGAATTTAATTTCATTACCAAAACTTCTGAAAGCCGCGATGTATAAGTTGATCCGGTGAACAGCAATTTTTCATCAGTTAACTCAATTATTTTTCCTGTAACCGGAATATGAAGTGTATCGCAGAAAAATTTTCTTTCCCATAAAATATTTCCTGCGCTGTCGGTTTTAAAAATGTAATTGAAAGAAGAATCAGAAGTAACAATACTTCCCGCAAGAATAAAACCTGATTGTATCTTTTGAATTGAAAAGATATGGTTGGATTGCAATACTTCAGGAACAAATTTTTTCTCCCACTTCATTTCACCTGTGCTGTTGTATTGCCTGATACCAATAGCAGTTGAATCATTACAAGTTTTAGATTCGAAAGCAACAGCGAATAAACTATCTGAAACTTTCGCAGAAGATTTTATTGAAGCATTGGGTATGCAATGATCCCACTCAACGCCGGGAGCGAATTGAGCAGTAGTCTTCAAGAAAAAGAAAACCAGAAATAATGTGCAGCTAAATTTTAATTGTTTCATTTAAATAGTAATGAGTTGAAAATAAATCAACCAATAAATAATTCGGGTGTTTGACCGATGTTGTTGCACAAAGAAACCACAATTTATCTTGTCAATGAAAAACGTCACCTCTTTGTTAGATAAAATTCTGCTGAAATAAAAAACTCCGGCGATTTAATTAGCCGGAGTTTTTTAAGTCTTCATTCAAAATAATTATTCAATAACTATTCTTTT